>NZ_BAAHYP010000001.1:0-258854 GCF_054657495.1 Howardella ureilytica
CTCGCTTGCGACGGCTTAGTTATAATAACAATATGAATTTACAATGTCAACAACTTTTTTAAAATATTTTTCAATTATATTTTTTTACATGTAAAAAATATTGCTTCTCCTCTGTGATTATCTGCATTTTCGGGCATATTTACAATGAGGAAAGTTTTGTAATTTCTTTTTTTACCCGTAATATTCAGTAATTTTAAAAATAACTTTTTCTCCGCTTATCGTTATTACAGTAAAAAGCCGCTGCGCTTATATCTTTGAGAGTGAGAGCGCAACGGCCTGATTTATTTTTGTTGTTATATGTATATAAGAGTTTGTATATTTTAAATTTTGATTGTTGTTTGTAATTATTAAATTTTGTGCGTTTATTAGTTTTATGCTGTTATATACACCGTGGTTTTATATTTAGACTTCCACGGTGCCATATACATATACTAAGAAAGTATGTATTTTATACTTTTAATTTACGTGTACAATTATCCAAATTTGTTTAATAAATAATTTATATTATCTGTCAGTATGCGTATATTTACATCTATTCCGTTTTACGTGCACGGGGTGAATGTACCGATTGTTGAATTACGCACCTAAAAAGAGCTTCATATCATCTTCCACTGTTCCTATTCCCGCAATTCCGAAGTTCTCAACAAGAACATTTGCCACATTAGGAGAAAGGAAAGCAGGAAGTGTAGGTCCTAAATGAATATTCTTTACACCGAGGTAAAGAAGTGCAAGAAGAACAATAACAGCCTTCTGCTCATACCACGCGATGTTGTATACGATAGGAAGTTCATTTACGTCTTCAAGCTCGAATATTTCCTTAAGCTTAAGTGCAATAAGTGCAAGTGAGTATGAATCATTACACTGTCCTGCATCCAATACTCTAGGAATTCCGCCGATATCTCCGAGATCAAGCTTATTGTATCTGTATTTAGCACAGCCGGCTGTGAGGATAACAGTATCCTTTGGAAGGGCTTTTGCAAATTCCGTATAATAGTTTCTGTCCTTACTTCTTCCGTCACATCCTGCCATTACAAAGAACTTCTTAATAGCTCCGCTCTTTACGGCGTCCACAACAGTGTCTGCAAGTGCAAATACCTGATTATGAGCAAAACCACCGACAATTTCACCTGTCTCGATTTCCTTAGGAGGAGCACATTTCTTTGCATGCTCTATGATTGCGGAAAAGTCCTTTTTACCGTTCTCATCTGCGGTAATGTGGCCGCATCCCGGGAATCCTGCCGCACCTGTTGTATAAATTCTGTCCTTATAACTGTCTCTTGGCGGTACAATACAGTTTGTTGTAAAGAGGATAGGTCCGTTAAAACTCTCAAATTCCTCTTTCTGCTGCCACCATGCATTACCGTAGTTTCCTACAAGGTTGTCATATTCCTTAAATTTAGGGTAGTAATGTGCAGGAAGCATCTCTGAATGTGTATATACATCAACGCCTGTTCCCTTTGTCTGCTCCAATAACTGCTCTAAATCATTTAAATCATGACCCGAGATGAGGATACCAGGATTTTTACCTACTCCGATATTTACCTTTGTTAATTCAGGATTGCCGTATTTACCCGTATTACCCGCGTCAAGATCAGCCATTCCGTTTACGCCGTATTTACCTGTTTCAAGTGTGAGCGCAATAAGTTCATCCACTGACTTATCCTTTAACGTTTCCGCAAGCGCAGACTGTATAAATTCATCTGTCTCATCATTGAAACGTCCGACCATGTTTGCATGATGCTCGTATGCCGCAAGTCCCTTTAAACCGTAAGTGATAAGTTCCTTAAGAGAACGAATGTCTTCATTCTGCTCTGCAAGAACGCCTACCGTCTTTGCCTTAGCTTCATATTCGTCCATGTTTCCGTCCCAGTTTGCGGCATCCGATAAACCTTCTTTGTTTGAAAGCTGTGCAAGAAGCTTGGACTTTTCTTCAAGAGTTGTTTCAACATCTCTTATAATTGCTTCCTTATCAAAGTTTGCATTTGTAATTGTCACAAATAAGTTATATGTGACAAGAGCGTTGATCTCCTTTGCCACTGTTTTACCTTCTGCTCTGAGAGCCGTAGCAACTTCTGCGATACCCTTTGTTACATATACAAGTAAGTCCTGCATATTGGCAACATCAGGAAGCTTTCCGCATACACCTACCTGTGTACATCCTTTACATCCGGCTGTTTCCTGACATTGGTAACAGAACATCTTATTTTCCATAGTTATTACCCCCGTAACTCTTTTCATCATTATTGTTGTTATTGTGTCGTAATAGTATTATAGTGAACGATATTAGTATGTTGTTTTAACAACATTTGTAAAATTTGTTTTAAATTTTTAAGGAGGCGCTATGGATTATTCTTTTTTGTCTACATTGAAAATATTCGAAGGTATATCTCCTGATGAAATAAAACATCTTTTGCCATGCTTAAAATGGCATGTTCAAAAGTATAAGAAAGGAGATTTTATATTTAATGCCGGTGAGATAATAGATGAAATCGGAGTTATATTATCCGGTAACGTGAATGTGGAAGCTTATGATTTGCTCGGCAACAGAAATGTATTCGGCAGATCTTCAACCGGAGAAGTTGTAGCCGTAAGTTATTCATTTACACCGAACGAACCGCTCATTGTAAATGTAATTGCGGACTCTGACGTGGAAATGCTTTTCATTGATGTAAATAAAACCGTCTATGTATGTTCCGCGTCATGTCAGTTTCACAGCAGACTTGTATCGAATTTGCTGAATATAATCGCCAACAGCAATCTGTCGCTTTCAAGGAGAAGTCTTCACACTTCTCATAAATCAATAAGGGGAAAGCTTATATCGTACCTCTCTTATCAGGTTATAAAAAACGGTGCAAATGAATTTAATATTCCGTTTGACAGAGAACAGCTAGCCGGATATTTAAATGTTGAAAGAAGTGCTTTGTCCAATGAACTTGGCAAAATGAAAAAAGAAGGCTTGATAGATTTTAAGAAAAATCATTTTATTATTAAACAGGAAGCCATGGAACTCTCTGTATAATACGGTTCGTCACCGGCTTAATTATCCTTTTAACAAGTTATGTGCCGATTATAAGAAAATTAAATAATATAAAAACAGCCGTACATTAAAATGTACATTGTAAATACGGTAATAATCATTCCGACGTACATGTACATTTTATCCCATATCCGGGATTACGGCTGTTTTTCATTTAATAATAATTTTATTCCCAAATAAAGCCTGTCATGGCAATGGATCCCTGAGTACATACATTATTGAATACTTTTACGGGATCTCCGTTTGCGGCGCCTAATGCATAAATCAACGGAAGAAAATGTTCCGGAGTCGGAGCTGCATATATAGGATAAGGACCTTCTTTGTAATTGATTACCTTTTTCGTATCTCCGTTAACCACTGCATCGACAATATAATCATTGAACATATGAGTCTGCTTGGTTCCGTCATCACTGTCCCATTTTATTCTCATCAGATTATGAACTACATTACCGCTTGCAAAAATCAAATATCCCTCTTCACGCAAAGCAGAAAGTTTCCTGCCTATATCATAGTTCTCTTCAGGAGTTATATATCCGTTTACCGAAAGCTGAACAACAGGTATGTCATGTTCAGGGAACATATGCACAAGAACCGCCCATGTTCCGTGGTCTATTCCCCACTCATCATTAACGGAAACCGACGATCCTAAAATATCCGAAACTCTGTCCGTAAGTTCTTTATTTCCTTTTACCGGATATTTAAGTTGATAGAGCTCCTCAGGAAATCCGTACATATCATAGATCTGTTCAGGAGCTTCCGCACTCTGAATATATGTTTTATTTCTGTACCAATGAGCCGAGATTGACAATATTCCCTTAGGCTTTCCGTACTTCTCCAAAATATGTCTGCCTATTTCTGCCATTTCTTCTGTCATGTTGTTGTCTTCTATTGCAAGCATCGGACTTCCGTGTCCCGTAAATACTACCGGAAATTTCATTTCACATTTCCCCCTTGTTCTGACATTTTGTTGTAATGTTATAATATATATCATTACAACAAAATGTCAATACCCTCGTCAATACCCTCGTCAATACGACAAAAAGCCCTTACGTTATGATATCGCCGGGATTATTGCATATCATACATGTAAGGGCTTAATTTGTTTAGCTTTAGAATATGTTATTGAGATGTTTTTAAAAGGATGTTTACGTTCAGATATCAGATTTTGTGTTTCATATATCCGATTTGCGTTTAAATATGCGTCATTGTGTTAACGCAAAAGAAGTATCAGTCTTTAAATAATGCTGTTGAGTAATATCTGTCTCCGCTGTCCGGTAATAATGCAACGATAGTCTTTCCCGGATTTTTCTTTAACCACTCAAGAGCCGCGCTTACTGCAGCCCCTGCCGAAATACCCACCGAAAGGCCCTCCGTCTTGGCAATATTTTTAGCTGTATTGATTGCATCTTCATTTGTTACGGTTACTACTTCATCATATACATTCTTATCAAGAGTATCAGGTACAAATCCGGCACCTATTCCCTGAATCATGTGAGGACCGCTCTTGCCTTCGCTTAATACAGGAGATGAAGCAGGTTCCATGGCTATTACCTTAATATCCGCATTCTGCTCCTTTAAGAACTTTCCGGTACCGGAAACAGTACCGCCCGTACCTACGCCGGCTAAAAATGCATCAAGATGTCCTTCTGTGTCATTCCAGATCTCAGGACCTGTTGTTTTGTAATGAGCTTCCGGATTGGCTGCATTTGAGAACTGACCCGGAACAAAGCTTCCTTTGATTTCTTCATGAAGTTCATTTGCCTTTGCTATGGCGCCGCTCATTCCCTTGCTTCCGTCCGTAAGGACAATTTCGGCACCGTATGATTTGATAATGTTTCTTCTTTCAACCGACATTGTCTCAGGCATTACGATAATAAGTTTGTATCCTTTAGCCGCTGCAATAGATGCAAGACCGATACCAGTATTACCGGATGTAGGTTCAATAATTGTTCCGCCCGGCTGAAGAGCTCCGCTCTCCTCGGCAGCCTTAATCATGCTGAGGGCGATTCTGTCTTTAACGCTTCCCGTAGGATTGAAATATTCCATTTTTGCAAGAAGTTTTCCTTCCACTCCCGCATCCTTTACCAATGCGCTGAAGTTTACGATAGGTGTATTACCGATAAGTTCTGTTGCAGATTCATAAATATGTCCCATAATGGTACCTCCAAAAGTTATTCTTTCTATTACATAATTTTTTTCTGAAATTTAAGTTGCCTATATAATAACCTACTATTTATATAAGTGCAATATGTTTTATTGAATTTTTCGAAAATTATTTTTTATTATGTTTCTGAACAACTTATATCTCTCTCCCTCAGATACGCTGAATTCGGCGCTGTCAGCCAATTTATCGAACTCATCCGATGTAATAAACCTGTAATCTTCCGTTTCGTCCGGTTGTAATTTAATTCTTACTGATTCATTAGGAATTATATAAATAAACGAAAAATACACGGCTCTTCTTTTATTGTCTGTATATACATAGAGAGCATTCAAATCTCCCGCAGAGCATTTAAGTCCTGTTTCATCGTATAATTCTCTTACGGCGCCTTCCCTTACTTCTTCTCCCGCCAGTACGGAACCGCATGTGACTTCCCACAGTCCCGGATGCCTTTTTCCCTGCGAACGCTTGGTTATAAGAACTTTTCCGGTTCGGGTAACGGTATAAACGCTTACAACTCTGTGAAACATTCCCTTCGGAATATTGTCCGCATCTGCTCTGGCGATTGCTCTCCGCCTGATTACATTTCCGAATTTATCACAGGAATCCCATAATTCGCCTTCCGGTTCCTGCATATCGAAAGTCATTTCGCTCTGAGGCAGTTCAACCCCTATAAGAGAGGAGCGGAATATTTTACCCTTCCCCCATCCGTTTTCATACATATCCAAAATATTTTCTCTTATGCTTGCAATCAGTCTTCTTCTGTAAGCCCTCATTCCCGTTTCGTTCCAATATCTCTTTGTATCCATTTTAATAACTTCGTATTTGGCTCCGAGAATATCATTTTCATATGCGATTTGAGGCTCTTTATTTCGGTAAAACACCACTACGGAATTCTTATATTTATCTATATCAAGATTGTACTTTGCAGCAAACTCAACCGCAGTATCATTGTCTTTTATTAATCTTACATGGGAATAATATCCTACCAGGAAAGAAAAATAATCTACGTCAAAGTTATTAATCCATTCCCTGTCCGTCGAAAAAAATACAATGACAGGCAATATTCTGTCGGAATTATCCACAAGCTCGTAAAGATCCTCTATATTGGTCTTATCGGCCGTTCTGCCGCTCTGCTTTAATCTTGCTCCGTCAATAATTCCTATATTATCCGCTATTTCTCCGTAAAAATTAGGTCTGCTGAATAAACCGTGATTAAATGCCGTATGGTTAAAACTGTTTTGTTCCGCCATATGGTTAGTTACGGCAAATTCCAGTCTGTCGCCCACCCTTTTCACATACGCTCTTGATATCCACTCTCTTTCGGGTACAACATTGTCCGGATGTGTCGTTATCTCCATAATTTCGCATTTTTCTTCATCATAATGAACGTCGACTCTGTATCCCGGCTTCCATGCTTTATATGATTTCGGTAGTTCCGGCATATTTCTGAATATGTTTTTAAATCTTGACTTTATCCATGAATAAATATACCCTGCCGCCTTCTTAAATGTATCTTCCACCGAATCGTTTAAAATATTGAGTTCTACCTTAGATGCAAATGCCGGATATTCCGTAAGTTCCTTAAACGGCTCAAAGTGTTTTTTCTGATTTTTTTGCTTTTTGTTTTTATCTAAATTGTTAAATATCTCCGCAATTTCATCCGATTTAATTTCAAGGCTGTTGACTATTCGTACGACTGAATTGACGGTATGATCGACATCAGTATCCGAGTTTGTGTTCCACAATTCTTCCAATACTTTAAATCTGTCAAATTTAAATATTTGCTTTGCAATATTTACGTTTTTATTGAAATAATCCACAAGTTCGGGACTTATGGGCTCATTCGTAAACTTTATTCTGTAATGGCACCTTACCATTTCTTCCCAGTTTTTCATTTTGTAATGATAATGCCCCAAGTCTTCCAATAATGTAACGATAGAATCGTCACAAAGTTCCAGAGTTGCAAGTATTGAGTTCATTCGTCTGAATAAATCTGAATTTTCTTCATGAAACACTGATGCCTTATAGTGCAAATCGTGCTCTATTTCATGCCATCCCTCAAAAGCGTTTGTACGAAGCTGTATTTCAAATGTATCGTCAATATAGTCCCCCAGTGAAGGATTAATAATTAATTTACTTAAATATTCCGGAATCTTAAATATTCCGTTTACTTTTCTCGCTCTGAATTCATACACCGAAGCATCCGTGGTTTCCCACTCTCCCTCACTTGCAAAAAGCGTATCCAAAAGACTCTTTACGGCGTTGATATCATCACCGAAATAGAGTATTATTCGTATTCCTATCAGATCCTGTAACTTTTTGTCACGATATTCCGAACCGTCCCTGCCGTAATCCTTTGTAATTAACTTATTGAGAATGGAATCGTTGCTTTTTACCCTGTAGGTTATTCTGTAATAAAATCCCGCTTTATCCAGTTTTTCCGTTAAGAAACTGCATAAATCGTCCTGTATAACCGACGGGATAATAATTTTATTGACATTCTCTATTCTGAATAAAGGATTAATATTGTTTTCTGTATTATTCATATTCTTCTCACTGATTTCTTCAAAAGCATTTTTAATTACAGCTTACATTTCATTATTATATAAAACAAAAACTGCCGCATTAAATGTAAATGCAGCAGTTTTATTATCAAAATTTTAATGTAAATATTATAACCAACGACAATATGGCAAATAATATTCCGCTCATCGTTAATACAGGACCCGCTGCAGGTTTGTTTTTCCTGTTTCTGAATGCAATTTGAATTATTATTCCTATTGCGATACACACTGCAGAGGGAATCAAAAGCATTAACAATAACGTCATATCAAATGACCCCATATATACTCCTTTCAAACGAGCATCACTTCGTTAAGTCAAGCTCCCAACATTCTTCAAGAACAGGACAACCCCAGTCTTCGTTCTTCTTTTCTTCTATTACTTTAAAGCCAAACATGCCATACATTCTTCTGGCAGTTTCCTGTGCGCTTACTGTCCATAAGATTGCTTTTTTATAACCGGTTTTTTTACAAAATTCGATTGCCGAAGTAAACATCTTTCTTCCCGCGCCTATACCTCTGAGTTCAGGTTCTATAAAGAAGTATCTCAGCTGAGCGGTATCATCGTCTAAATGTGTTACCGCAATACATCCGGATTTTATGCCGTTGCATTCCAAAATCATAATACTGTCTTTATTCTCATCGAAATTATCGACAAGATTGTGAACGCCGCCGATAAGATAATTTTTCCATATTTCGGACGTAAAATGTCTCTCAGCCGCATATATGGAAAGCTGTCTGTCAATTATGTACTCTATATCCGAATCACTTCTGTCAGACAGTCTGATGTTTACTTTATTGATTGCTTTTGTAAAATACCTCTTTATGGTATCGCAGGCCTTAGAAATCTCCCGACATTCATCATCCGTCAGCGGTTCGATGAGGGACGCTATCTGTATATTGGAATCCTCATTCATACGTTCGAACAAACCGTGACCTTTTTCCGTGAGTGATATCTCATTTATCCTTGCGTCATCTTCTTTTGAATGTCTCTCAAGTATACCTTCGGTTTCAAGCTTTTTAAGTGTTCTGCTTAAATATCCGGTATCTATCCTGAGTATATTCGAAAGCTGATTGGCACTGCACTTTTCCGTTTTGCTTATCTCATAAATTATTCTCGCTTCCGTAAGAGAATAATTGAAACTACCGATATTAGCATTCATAAGACCGAGCATATTAGTGTAGAATCTGTTAAATCCTCTGATATCTGTTATTACATCTATCCTGCTGTTCATAGTAACCTCTTCAGTTTCGCAATGATTGCTTATGGGTAATCCTTTGCTGATTATAACATCGTATTACATAATAATATTTAACATTTATATCAAATGTTTATTAATGAAGTCTAAAATATTCGTACCAAAGTCATAACTTCAGTTTTTTCAGTATAGGTCTATTAATTGCTACTGTCAAATAATATTATTTTATGAATACAAATGTATCGGCGTCTGAGTGTTTTCCGCTGAATTCATACCCCAAACCGTTAAAGTTCTTTATGCTCTCCGTGTCATTTATATCATTAACGGCAAGATATCTGACCATCTCGCCTCTTGCCATTTTGGCATATACTCCTTTTTGAGATATTTTACCGTCACACAACTCACCGAATATACATGTGATAAATGTTTTATCGTCCTCAAGACAGTTCTCCACACATTTCGAATACTCTTTTGAAGCGAGATTAATAATAATATCGTCATTAAATGTCAACTCTTTATATATGGCATCAGACCAGTAATCATACAGGTTTTTACAGTCAAATAATGAAATTTTTGCCTGCATTTCCAATCTGTATCTGACAACTCCGTCGAAAGGTTTTAAGATCCCGTAAACTCCCGAAAGAATTCTCAGGTTATTTTGTATATATTCGCACTCTTTATATTCAAATACGGAGGGAGCCATATATTTATATGCTATTCCGTCGTATGCGTAAATTGCGGGCATCACATTATTAAAATCAGCGTTTATAATCATATCGTACGCATCATGTGCTATTGCATCATTGCATTTCCATATACTCTTCAGCTCCTCATATGAAAGACTTTTCATATGGTTTATTATTGCCGCCGCTCTGTCCGCAAATACCGGAACAGTCATTTTTGCATCGATATATTCATCCGGTTTCATTTTCTTGGCGGGTGAAACTACTATCTTCATAAAATCCCCTGTTATATCTCGTTTAACATCTGCTCGGGATTATCTGCCGCTTTTACCTTGTCAAAGGCTTTGACAATTATGCCTTCTTCATTAATTAAATACGTTGTGCGAACAGTACCCATGTATGTTCTTCCCGCCATCTTTTTCTCTTTCCACACATCATAAAGCTGATTAACTTTCGTGTCCTCATCCGAGAGAATTGTAAACGGAAGTTCGTATTTTGTTTCAAATCTCTTGTGGGAAGCCACGCTGTCCTTACTTATACCTATTATTACGGCACCCTTTTCCGTAAATTGAGGCATTCTCTCCGCAAATCCGCATGCCTGCTTAGTACATCCGGCCGTACTGTCCTTCGGATAAAAATATAAAACAACTTTTTTCCCTCTGTAATCGGATATGGAATGCATATCTCCGTTCTGGTCCGGAAGCGTAAAATCCGGCGCCTTTGTTCCAACTTCTAACATATTTACCTCCTTCAGCTTTTGATTTGTTTATGTTAATAATATAACTATATCTCATACATATAAAGAAACATTGTTTTTATGTTGTATAGATTATAATGTTGCACAATATTTTCTTACGGTTTGTATGAACGCAAAGTATGTTTTACCGTTTAAGGTCATAGAAAACTAAAAGCCTTATCACCCTTCATCGGCTCTGACCTCTGTTCTCAATTCAAACTTGACAATGAGCGCATTACCAAATCCACATCCTTATTTTCAAGTTCCTTAATAATATGAAGATATGTTTTTTGCGTTGTGGTCATGCTTGAGTGCCCAAGTCTCCGTGCGACACTTGCAATGGATACTCCAGCAAACAAAAGCAGTGACGCATGTGTATGCCTTAATCCGTGTATGGCAATGACAGGTATCCCCGCCCTTTCACAGTGTCTTGCCAGAATGTCGTTAACCGTTGAATTATAGACCTTCCCTCCGGCAAATATCGGCTCATCTTCCGGCAAATCCTTTACCAGTGTTGAGAATTGAATAATAAGCTGCCAGTCAATTTGTATTCTTCTGACCGATGATTGATTTTTTGTCGGCATAAATCCGGTGTTTCCTTTATAATCCCAAGTCTTGCTTATTGATAATGACTGCTTTGAAAAATCAAAATCTTTAGGCGTTATTGCCAATGCCTCCGAAAATCTCATACCTGTTTTTGCAACCAATAAAATAAACCAGTCCCAGTTCAACGTCTGACCCAGTTCCAAATCCGATAAAAGTCTGTGCAACTCAAATTGATTCAGATACCTGATTTTTTTCTCTCTCGGCTTTTTCCCTTTAATTATTGCCTTTCTTGTTGGATCTCTTTCAATAAGTCCCTCATCAACGGCATCCAATACGGCTCCCTTAAGTTGATGATGAAAATCCATCGTCGTCTGTCTCTCGTGCAGCTCGGCATAATCATTTAAGAGCTTTTGATAAGTAATTCTTGTAAGTTCACATATTTTTAAATCGGGAGCCAATCTTTTAATCCATGTAAGAGTGAGTAAATACTTATCCATCGTTACTTTTCTGATTGCTCCGTCTTTATAAATCTTAATCCATTGAGCGTAATAATCGTAAAATAAATCCATTTTATCTGCATTATACGGCATATTTTCCTCCCATAATAAAACACACCGATGAAGGGTATAAGGCTGCAGAGATTAAGATTAAGATTAACATTTCCGTCCTCCGTCAATAAAAAAGAGCCGGGGACTTCCCGACTCATCAAGCACCCGTTATTTATCATCGGCAGGCATAGGAATTTCACAACCTCCTTCAAGGATAAATTCACGAAGTAATCTGTCAACTTTAATATTAACTTTGGGAGGTATCACTTTAGCCCCTTCAATCTTTTCAAAGTACGCTTTTGCTTTTGTTTTATCAACGGTCTTTTTTAATTCATCATATCTTCCGAATTCATTAATGTTCTTTTCATTTAACTTCAAGCTCATTATATTTCTGAGCATATCTTCATTTACGCCCAAAACCACCGAAACCTGATGAATCTGATCGCTTTTTGCTTTTGACATATATTCGTTTATATAATCTCTCAAAGTTTTACCGTCTTCTGCTTTGACATCCCCTCTTTGAATATCATGCAGAAAAATATCGGCATAATTCTGTTCTTCCCTTGAAAGAGCGGCAAATGTTTTATGCAATTCCGTTTCAACCCGTTCCAATGCTTCTTGTGTTGTACCTTCACTGTTCAATAACTTAATATATTTTTCAAAACGTGAGTTCATATAATCCGAATTAATTTTACCCGTATCAATCTCGGTTATATGCCCTACAAGATCATAAGGAACATCGTCTGCCGCATCGCCGCTTCCGGAGAGTGACGGTAATTCCTTATATCTTAGAACCAATGTTAAATATGTGTTTTCATCAAGGGACAAATGTGTTATTTCACCTGTCTCTTCATCAGCATAAAACAATTTATCCCATTTAAATCCCTGTATTTTAGCCGCTTCCAGACATTTATCAAAAACGTTGAAGTCCTTTGCGAATTTTCTGCAAACAAAAACATCGGAAGGAAGTCTCTCAAAGTTTTTAATTCCCGAATTCGTAAACAACTCTGAGATATTTTCAAAAAGTTCATTCATCTGTTTCAGGTTTTCCGTAAGATGTTGAACGAACAATCCAAGCGGTCTGTCCCCGGAATACAGCTTAACGGCAGAATCAATATTTCTTTCCATAGTATGAGGCTTACGGTAATAACGAATCGTTCCGAAAGGTTTATCGAATCCAAATAAACGATTCGTACGGGAAAACGCCTGAATAAGATTTTCATATTGAAGCACCTTATCCAAATAAAGGGTATTAATCCATTTTGAATCAAAACCCGTAAGCATTTGATCGACGACAATAAGAAGGTCGATCTGCATTTCCGGTTCATTTGCAATTCTTACGTATGGCTTCTTATGGGCAAGACGTGCCGCAATATCCTTTTTCATTTTGTGGAATGTGGGAATCGTAAAACTCTGATTATATTTTTCATTGTAATCCGTAATTATTTCAACGAGCCCGTCTTCTTTAAATTGCACACCTTTATTATTATCAATATTCGGATCAAATAAAGCCGTCACCTTAAGTTCCGGTTTAATATTCTTAAACAGACGATAGTAATTAATCGCTTCGGTAATACTGCTTGTTGCAAATATTGCATGAAATTTGCTGTTATGACTTAACCTTACCCAATTTTCAATAATGTCTTTCACAACAGTTACCGTGTGTTCCTTTGTCTCATATTGCGAGTTTGGAATGTAATCTTCAATACCTTTTATATACTTGCCGCTGATATCATCATGTCCCGCCATTCCTATGTAATCAGAGTTCATATATTTATAATAAATTTTACTTTTTTCGGGATCGGAGATCGCTTCCTCCTCTGTCTGTGCCTTCGCTTTCTCCAATGCAACAACTTTACGGACATCTCTGTCTTTGAAGGTTAATACTTTGTAAGGGTCAAATCCGAGAACATTCTTATCCCTTATTCCGTCAGCTATGCTGTACCTGTGCAATTCGTTACCGAATACGGTACTTGTTGTATTGTTCTTCTTTTGGTTTTCAACCTGTATGGGTGTACCGGTAAAACCGAAAAACATAGCCTTGGAAAATGTATTCTTAATTGTAATCAGCATATCCCCAAAAGTAGAACGGTGAGCTTCGTCCACAATAAATACAATCCGTTTATCCCCCATAATTTCAATGTCGCGGGAGTTCAGTCCTCCCGTTTCAAGTTTGATATTACTCATTTTCTGAATAGAAGTTACGATGAGTGTATCTGCGGGATCGCTGCTTTTGAGTTTATTAATAAGTACATTTGTGTTTTCCGTAGCCTGAACAGATTCATTTTCCTCGGCAAATCCCCGATATTCCTTCAAAGACTGTGTACCGAGCTCAATTCTGTCCATAAGAAATATCACCTTATCGGCATCCTTTGAACCGGCAATAAGCTGTGCAGACTTAAAGCTGGTCATTGTTTTGCCGGATCCTGTCGTATGCCAAATATATCCACCGAGCTGATTCTTATCTTCCCACTTTGCTTTAGCCACCTTATCGGAAATTGCGCTTGCGGCAAAATACTGATAACTCCGCATTACCTTTAATATTCCGTCCGAGTCATCCGCAATCGTATAAAAACCGATAAGCTGATGCGCCATTGGTATGGACAAAAGAGTAGAAGCAATCTTATCCCACTTATTTATGGGCTCATTGTTAAAATCGCCCCAGTGAAAGTAATAGTCGGGATTAAAATCACCGTCAGGTCCCGGGTTGGCAAAGTAAACAGTTTCATCCGGCTCCATTGCAACAAAAATTTGAACCAATGAGAAAAGTCCGCCAAAGACGCCCTCATGTGAATATTTTTCAATTTGATGACACGCCTGACTTACGGGTATTCCGCTTTTTTTCAGTTCTATGTGAATTACCGGCATACCGTTGATTAGGAGCATTAAATCACCTCTGCGGTCATTTAACATTTTCGATTCCGTGCGGAACTTAGGTTGTCTTGAAATCTGATATCTGCTTTGACCTGCGGCAATTTCCTGACGGTCATATATTTTTAAACTTACCTCTTTTCCGAAGTGCAATTTATCATCGGGGTTATCTCTTACTATTGATACGCTTTTACCGTTGATAAAACCGCTTAACTTTAACGGTGTTCTCAGCTCCTCTATCTGTTCCAAAATTTGCTGCATTTCACTGTCTGTCAGAGGATAATCATTTAATCTGTCGATATCTCTGTTGTTTTCAAACAGAATATCAGCCCAATTTTGAAGCAAATCCTGTTCGGAACAGTTCTTAAGAACTTCTTTCTCCCAGCCGTTTTCAGAGAGGATTTTAATCAAAGCTTCTTCAAAATCCGACTCTTTATTAAAAATCATTATGATTTCCTCCTGACTTTTGATTGTATTGTTTTTTAATTTAACTTACGCTGATGAAGGGTGATAAGGTGGTCGAGGTGACGCAAATATGTGCCGATAGCAACCTGTTCTTCTTTGTGTCTCGGCAAAAATATATCAATATCAAAGAAATCATCGGCTGAGATATTCAGTAATCCGTGATTTCTTGCTCCCTCCGCTGCACGCTCAGAAACACCTTTATGCCATCTGTCAGTATCAAAGAAAACCGTCAAATAGTCGCTATCAATTTCACTTTGATTTTTAATGCTAAAAACAATGTAAAGTGTTGATAATACGCCCTTTTCGTACAAATCAAGGCGCTTAACTGCTCCAAAAGGAAACCCATCTGAAGTGCTTTTGTTATATGCAAATTCACCATTCAACACCAAGTAATAGTTGCTCACATCTCGACTTGCTACACGGTTATTAAAATAGGTGATTTGGTCAACAAGTCCGTATTGTGCAGATATTGTAAGTGGTAGGCTTGACTCATTGTTTGTGTTCTTCCTGACTACTCTTTCTACTATATCTCCCAACTTACGCTGTTCCCAAGCGTATGTTTATTATAACTGTTCACGCACCATCATAAGAGTATATCCGAGCAAATTTTTACCTTTCCACTTAGATTTATCAAATCTGTCATTATCTTTCATTGACAGCCCAATACCCCAAATACGGTCTTTTACGGCACACTCGGCCAGTAATGCGCTACCCGTAGCTTTAAGTTTAGTTTTTAATTCGTCATTTTGTGAGAACTTGGCAATAAGTCCTTCATAAACAACTATTTGACGAATTCCGTTCCATGTACTCTCGTCATAGTTTGAAACCTGTCTTCCGAGTAACTTGATTTCAGCCACATTGTCAGTTGACAAAATTTCCGTTGCAGTCGCTTCATCATTGAAACAGACTGATTTGCGATACATCATAAACTGCTCCAAAGATGAGAACTCAGTGCCGTGTACAATAAACTTACTGAGATACCAATTGCTCAAATACCCGTTATCCTCATCCGGATTATGAAAACAAACAATTTCCATTACGCTTCACCGACCTTTTGCACAGCCAAATCAAGTTCCAAATCATGCAAGCCGTAATAGGCTTTTTTCAGAAACTCAATCGGAACTTTTTTTAAAACTTCAGAACTCGGAATGTTGTAATACCATTGATAGTAAGCATAAAACTCCCCAATCCAATCCGGCATAAATCCTTTAAGCCCCATACCGGGCTTTAATGAATACTTTTCGGTTTCGGTAAAATATTCCCATAATTCTTTTGCATCCATGGTATTTACATAGGCTTTAGCTTCATCAATACTTTTTCTTGTTTTTCCGGACATATATGCCTTAATGAAATCTTCCGTATCCTTATCCGGGTAAGTCTGAGCAACATAATCAAAGAGTTTACCCTGATTTTCAACCACATCATTCAAATATTCCCGTGCAAATGCTCTCATAATCACAACTCCTCAAAAAGCGTACTGAATACTTTTGTTACAGGATTAGCATCAGAATCAACAAGTTCGTACATTTTCTGCCTTGCCGTTATATCGCGCTGATTGTATTTTTCATTGAATTCATCATATTTAACGGTTTGCAATCCGTTTTCAACTTCATGTAGTTTTGAAAATGCAAGTTCAGACTTAATACAATATTGAATACCCAATCCCCCCAACGATAACAGTTCTTCAAGAATATCCATATCAATATTGTCTCGTACAAATTCCTTTGCAATATAGAAATATGATGCATTTGCTCTCCAGCCTTTAATAACATCATATTTATCCGTATTGACCCCATATCTATCTATAAATTTCTTTGACAACATGCGATAACGCCTTGAATCAGACGCATCCCTGTGTTTCATTAGTTCTGCAAGCCATGCAAGTACGCCTTCTTCCTGAAAACTCAGAATTTTCAGTTCATCTGTTTCAAGTTCATACTGATGAACAAAACCGTTTTCTTCATTGGGTCTGCATACCGCCCATTCTTTTGCAAGGTCTATACTCTCCGTAAGATAAAACCCTTTTCCATAATCGTGTTTTTCCTCACCTTTCCCGTATTCGGGAACAACGATTTTATTAGGAGTTCCGTGAAATAATGTTATTTTTCCCATTTTGTATTAAACCTCCTAAGCAAACATCTTTTCAAGCATGGATTTTTTTATGTTTTGCAACTTTTCCAGCTTACGCTGATGAAGGGTGATAAGGTTGTCAAGATTATCCATATATCTGGAAATCAATTGCTGTTCTTGATGTGACGGAGCAATTAAATCCATTTCAGAAATCATCTCTAGTCTTACAGAATCAACAGATGTTTTTGCAGTCATTGACATCACACGATCGTAAAACTTTTCTGAAAACCAATGATAAAAAAATTTAGCGTCAACATTTTCTACAAAGTCGAAAAGCCTGTAAACTCG
Source organism: Howardella ureilytica (assembly GCF_054657495.1). Classification (NCBI taxonomy): domain Bacteria; kingdom Bacillati; phylum Bacillota; class Clostridia; order Eubacteriales; genus Howardella; species Howardella ureilytica. The sequence continues at coordinate 17,229 of NZ_BAAHYP010000001.1, forward strand.
CTGATGGAGATCATATTTTCCATTAACATAATGAAATACTTTTCCAGTACCAACACCATCACCAACAGTAAGGACTGCTTCTTCATCAAAAAGATATCTATTACTTCTCTCGATTATTGGTGAACGAACATAAAATGGATATATTCCATCATCTGTTTTGTCCTGTGTATTACTCTTACCGGTTGATATTGAGCACACCTCAGAAACCTTACGCTGTTCCCAAGCGTCAGTAAATCCCTTAAAACGAATTTCCGGTACATTTGAACCATTTTGTGTAAACATTTTTTCCAACATAGATTTTTTTATGTTTTGCAACTTTTCAAGCTTACGCTGATGAAGGGTGATAAGGTCGCTTAGTTTGTCCAAATATCGGGCAATTGCTGTTTGTTCAGCCTTTGACGGATACACAAAACCGAGAGTTAGAAACTCCTCGTAGCTTATACTGCGCCCATCACGGATGCCATAGGTTACTGTTTCTAATCGCCGGATAAACGACTTAGAGGTAAACACATATTTCCAATACTCTGAGTCGTGCTTTTCAAGCTCAGAAAAGTCAAAAACCGTGTAAGCAGGCGAGGTTATGCCTTCTATTGCAGAATGAGCGAACCCACCTTGAAAAGAACGAAGGTGTATAACAAACTGCCCCGGCAATACTCTTTTATATCCGGCTTCATTTTTCTTGTCGTGGAATATATTGATGTTGTTTTCATCTCTGCGAATCATTCCACGGTCTTGTGTTGCTGACAAAACAGGAAGTTCCGGATAACCTTTATCCGCAGTTGATACAAACAGCTCTTTTGCCTTACGCTGTTCCCAATCATCACTAAATCCCTTAAATCTTATAGACGGAGTGTTTGATTTTCCCTTCATTTCACACTTCCTCCGAGTATCTTTTTAAGTTCTGCAAGACCGAGCATGTCAAACTCATCACCCTCCAGGTCATCAATCATTGAGCAAAGAATTTTCTCGGTTTCTTCTATTTGTGTTTCGATTTCGGCAAAGGTTATTTCATATTTCTTTGACAGCTCATCAAGTTTTTTTACCAGTTCGTTTACAATAACGTCCGGCAACTGCATAAGGTTATCCGACAAAGGCTTTATCCATTTCATTTTAAGAAGTTCCGTTACCTGTTCGTTAGATAATTCTTCTATGGTTTTCTTTGTTTTTTCCTGCAGAAGTGCACTTTCCTTTTTAATTTCGGATTTCAGAAGTCTTTCTTCCGCATTCAGTTCCGATACTGCTTGGATTTTTTCTTTTGTTTCGGGTTCGATATTATCATTTTTTACCGCTTTCTTAACCTCTGCCGCTACCCAACCGTTCTCGTTTACAAAGTCTCCCTCTTTTTCTTCTTCCGTAAGGGTGTCAAATATTTCCTCATATTCGGATACAATTTCGGCAAGTCTGTTTTCTTTTTCTTTTAATTTTTTCGTATCTTCAGCGAGAATTGTATTTTGAATAAGTTCAAATGGCAGAATACGCCCTTTCCATCCTTCCTGTATTTCCTGTTCTTTTCCGTCTTTTTTCTTAATTACCATGTTCGGATCAACGACTTTTGTTGCTTCAAAACCCTCTGTTTGTATTATTTCCAAATCTACGGCAATTTCGGTCCAGTCATCGTAAAAAAGCTGATATGCTTCATATTTATCGACAAGAGGAATGTGTTCCGTTCTTGCAAATATGTTTTCGGAAATGATATCCTCCGTTTTTGAAATATTTACGCTTTCACACTTTGCAACCAGTTCATCGTTTAAATATTTATCAAAGTTTTCAAATGCATTACGGAAACCGCTTTTAAACCCCTTAATATCCTCATGTTCGTTAATCACATTTTTTATGTTGTCTGCCGACAGCTTACAATATCTTTCAGATGTATTATCAAACAGAGAAGTTCGAAGCGTCGGAAATGATTGCCAATATTTCCTTAATTTATCAATTTCACTGATCGGAATGCCTCCGAACATGGAAGCATATATGTCCCAGGACTCCGAATCTTCCGAAGAATCCACATATCTCGGAATATTCAAATTGTAATCATTTGCCCTGATTTCATCGCGACTTACAACTCGGGAATATTTATCCCTGTTTTCCCTGTGTGTTACGGTATCGACTATCCTTTTGATATCGGAAGCTCGAAGCTTGTTGTTTTTGCCCTCTTTAACAAAGCCTTTTGAAGCATCGACAATCAATACATCCGTATCGGTTCTTTTTTGCTTCAACACCATAATGATTGTCGGAATACCTGTACCGTAAAATATATTTGCGGGCAGACCGATAATGGTTTCGATTTTGTTCTTTTCTATTAAATTTTTGCGAATTTCTCCCTCTTCTCCGCCTCGGAACAGTACACCGTGGGGAAGAACAATTGTCATTATTCCGTCGGGCTTAATATGATATAATTCGTGCAATAAAAACGCATAATCCGCCTTACTTTTAGGCGCAATACCGTATTCTTTATATCGTGGATCGTTTTCCTTATCACTCGGATTCCAAGGCTGAGAATACGGCGGATTGGAAACTACCGCATCAACGTAAAGAGGGTTGTATGTTCCTATAGGATCGTTTTCTTCAAAATAAGGCCAGTCTTCCTCCAACGTATCTCCGTTTCTTGTGACGATATTGTCGGCTTCAATGCCGCGCATAATCAAATTCATACGGGTAAGGTTATATGTATTGATATTTAATTCCTGAGCATAGTATTTAACCTTGTTTTCTCCCTCTATGTACTTTGATGCGCTCTTTCCGATATTAATCAATAACGAACCGGAACCACTTGTAGGGTCGTATATTTCTATTTTTTCTCTGTCCTTCAAATGATTTGCCACAATTTCGGACATAAGCAACGATACTTCATGCGGCGTATAGAATTCACCTGCTTTTTTACCTGCATTTGCGGCAAATTTCTCAATCAGATATTCATATATAAAACCGAGAACATCATATCCCTGCTTTTCGTCCATCGGAATATCTTTTATAAGCTGAATAAGATCGCTTATGGACTTAGACTGTGAAGCCGCACTGTCTCCCAACTTGGAAAGACCTGTCTGCAGAGTTTCAAAAACGCCGTCAAATACTTTTCTGTGTGTAGGATTTATCAAACGGCTGAATGCGGAAAGGGCATCGCGAACATCCTGTACGCTGAAATCTTTGCCTTTTTCAAGCCACGTCGAAAACAGGTTGTTATATGATATAAAGTAACCCAGATTTTTTTGGATACTTTCAACCGTTTCCCCGTCTTCCTCGCTTAATTCGGGAAGGTATTCGTCCGTCCAGTCGTTATCCCTTAAATACTTTACTTCTTTTTCCGAAAGAAATTTATAGAAAATAAAGCCTAAAATATAATCTTTATACTCATTTGCTTCGATTTTGGAACGCATTTTATTGGCCGATTCCCAAATTTTAGCTGCTAATTGTTGCTTGTTCACAATATCCCTCCGGTTGTTTCATATACTTAATATTACGAATCAAATCCGTGTTATTTTAAAATTTTATATTTATTGTACACTGTTAATATGTTAATATGCCACATGTTAATATGCCACATGTTAATATGCTGCATTCAATAAAATTAATAAACTTGTCCCGGTGCCCGTATAGTAAGTTTTAAATTAATATCCAACAATATGAGTAAATATTGTTCAATTTTAACGACAATGACCTTTCTGAAATATTCATTTTTTTAGAAAAATTCTTATTAGAGTTATATTTCTCTATAATCCTGCCTTTTAATTTACTGTAGTCGTACGACACAACTTATACCCTTTCTTGATAACCTCATCTTTTTATGTTATATTACTAACATAAAGGGCAGAGACAAGAAGAACTGCCTCGTTATTTCCTTTACTAGCCTTGGTTATTTTTTAGCCAGGGCTTTAATTTTTTCTTTTAAAGTTTCATATTTTTTGCAATCATTTTCTTTCCATAAATCTAAATACTCTGTACTCGTATGAGTATCGAAATCAGGTAAATAAATAGAATAATATTTATTATCAATATTTTTTATAAAGACTGGATATACTGTTCTCATAATATAATTTTTATTGAAAAAGTTTTTTAAAAAAGTTATTATGACTTAAAAGGGCTTGTACCTTGTATTCCGTATTTACAAAATACAAGCCCCTTTTTTATCTTCGGAACCCTTGGCATTGTTTGATGATTTCTTTTACTTTAAAATCTTCAATTTCACGATGTCTTTCTATCGGTACAAGCCATTTTCCATTGGAATAAATATCGTGGTTGCCATCAGTTCGTGAAAAGTTTAATCAAAAATTTATTTTTGATTAAACAGCGCCTATAGGGCATTAAATAATACAGTGGACTCCATGCTTGTTTAAAGTGTGGAGTCTTTTGTTTTATAACAATTCATTTTGCAAGTTACCGACAAGTTAGATTAGCAGCATATATAAGTAAGCCAGCTGAGCGGGAGAGCCTTGAACTGGTAAGTGTTCTTTTTTATTGCTAAATTTTACATAAAAAATCCCTTGAAAGCTTTCACGCTCTCAAGGGATTTTAAACAACAATATTATTTATTAATATCTTTTCTAATTAGGTCAATTATATATGCATTTTGACTATCAACCGCTGCTAATTTCTCCAACACATCTATATCTTTTTCTTTATGAAATCTAAATGTTTTCTTTTGATAAGTTTTAGCGTCATACTTTTTTATTGCGTTTCTTTGTGCTTCTGTTGTCTTATTTGATTGTTCCATTATTTAACCTTTCTAATAACTCTCTATATGTTGTTGTATCTTTATCTATATCAACATATGTTAATTCACCATCAGAGAATATAAAATCATCACTGTCAGCTCGTTCTTTTGCAATTAATACCGCTTGTTCATAATTAGATGGCTCGGGAATTGCTTCATTATTATTTTCTAACATCACATAACAATCACTTATGTAATCTCTTGCCATTTCCATGACTTCGGCTATATCTAAATGCTCTGCCTCTGTAAATCCGTCAAAATCCGGTATATATATTAAATAATAACTATTGTTTTGTTTATATATAATCGGATATGCTATTTTCATATTTATCTCCTTTTAATCTTTACATTGTTATGCTACTATGTAAAAAGGCTTGAACTTGTCAGGAACAAGCCTTTTTAATACTTTTTTAAATTAAGGTTTACAGCGTTTTATTATTGCTTTTGATAAGTTTTCATCAATTTCCCTATGCCTTGGTATTTGTTCAAGTCTTTTACCATTGCTATAGGTATCATGATTGCTACCATGACGACAAAAGCAATAGCCGTATTCCTTAATTTTTTTATTAATTCTCTTTGTTCCATTCTCCCACTTTCTGATTATAATAATAACACAATTTTATATATAAAGAATGCTTTATATACTGTTTTCTATTAAAGCCGTTCAGAAACGATTAAGGCACAAAAGAATAGATAAACTAAATTATATATTAAACGGAGATTTGTATGCACATTCCAAAACTTGCAAACAAAATATAAACAAATGATGTTTTCATTAATAAAAAAAGTGGCTCAAATACAGTATTTAAGCCACTTTGTATAATTTTATTCTTTATTTTTTGCGTAATTACTAAGGAATTGTTTTGTTCTTTCTTCTTTCGGATTGTCAATGACCTGCTTAGGATCTCCCTGTTCTATAATTCGTCCGCCGTCCATAAAAATAATTTTATCGGCGACATCCCTTGCAAACGCCATCTCGTGAGTAACAATAATCATGGTGGTTTTCTTATCCGCCAATCCTCTTAAGACTTTAAGTACCTCACCGGTCAATTCCGGATCAAGAGCACTTGTAGGTTCATCAAAGCACAAGATATCCGGCTTCATTGCAAGGGCTCTTGCAATGGCAACTCTCTGCTGCTGTCCTCCGGATAATTGATGAGGATAGTTATCCATTCTGTCTTCCAGCCCCATCTGTTTCAGTATTTCCCTGCCGTGTTCTTTGATACTGTCTATACTTTGACCGTTTTCTTTGGCATGAACGATCGGTGCAAGAGTAACATTTTCAAATGCGGTATATTGCGGAAACAGGTTAAACTGCTGAAACACCATACCGAAATGTGTTCTGTTGGCTCTTATTTCCTTATCGGATCTCGTTCGGATATCGCTTCCGTCAAACAGCTGTCTGCCTCTGACGGTAATGGTTCCGCCGTCGGCAATTTCCAAAAAATTAAGGCATCTCAAAAGTGTTGTTTTACCGCTTCCGGACGAACCTATTATGGATATTGCCTGTCCCTCTTCAAGGTCAAAATTAATATCTTTAAGCACTTCTGTTGAACCGAATTTCTTTTTTATATTTTTTACTTCAAGTAAAGCCATATTCATCTCCACATCAACAACGGAAATAATCCATTTTCTTTTCAATATAGTGGAATATTAACGTGAGCAATCCACTAAATGCAAGGTAAAACGCTCCTGTATAGAACAGCGGCCATATAAGACCGGCACTCTTAATAAACGCCTGACCGTTCCATATAATTTCATACACGGAAATAACTCTCGCAAGAGAAGTATCCTTAACCAATGTGATTATTTCATTGGACATAGGAGGGATAATTCTCTTGATAACCTGTTTTAATATAATCTTTCTGAATATTTGTCCCTTTGTAAGACCGAGAACCTCTCCGGCTTCTCTCTGTCCTATTGGAATAGCCTGTATTCCGCCTCTGTATATTTCGGAAAAATAACATGCATAGTTAATAACAAATGCAACCAATGCCGCTATAAATCTTCCGACATTGTCGCTTCCCCATGCATTCCACCCAAACAGAAGACCGGGTCCGAAATATATTATGATTAATTGCAAAAGAAGAGGCGTTCCTCTGACTATCCATATTATAAATTTAATCGGGTATTTGATAACCGCTATTTTGCTCATTGAGCCGAGGCATATGAGCAAACCTAACGGAAGTGCAAATAACAATGTAAGACCAAATATCTCCATTGTTGTAAGGAAGCCCTCTAACAGAGAGAGCGTAACCTGTACGAACATTTTGTATATCCTTTCTTAATGTCAGTACGACATAAACAAAGCTGCCGCATTTTCCGCCCCGGAAACAACATCCTGAGGCGAGACTGTATATGCGACAGCCCCGTTTATCTTATAAAACTTATAATACAATAACGGTTAAATAATAACCGACTGTATTGTATTATCACTTAACAATTGCATCCTGTACGCCGTATTTTTTAGCTGTTTCTTCGAATGAACCGTCACTCTTGAATTTTTTAAATTCTCCGTTGATGTATGCTGCAAGATCCGAACCCTTACGGCATCCTACAACATAATCTTCTTCAGATAACTCTAAAATGTGTGTAAGATCCGAATAATCCGTATTAGGGCCTACCATTGCACCAGCCATAAGAAGGTCGATTATGGCAGCCTGTGATGTTCCGGACTTAACTTCAAGAAGAGCATCTGCCTGTGAAGTCTTTGCCGTATAATTATATCCGTTTTCCTTTGCAACCGCTTCACCGGCAGAACCCGCTTCTACGGCAAATGTTAAATTCTTTACACTGTTTTCATCAGTGTAATTGGCTGCATCCGTACTCTTAAGAACAACTGTCTGAGCATTCTTGCAATAGCTCTCCGTACATTCCATGGAGTCTTTTACTTCATTTGTAAGAGTCATGCCGTTCCATATTACGTCAACACTCTTATTGTTAAGCTCTAAAAGCTTGTTGTCCCAGTCGATTTCAACAAATTCAACTTCAACTCCCAAATCGGCTGCAACTTTTTTCGCAAGATCCGCATCGAATCCTACCCATTCATTGTTGGCGTCTTTATAATCCATCGGAGCAAAATCCGTAATACCGACTATTAACTTACCTTTATTCTTAATATAATCTACATCGTTGTCGGCTTTTGTGCTTCCGCCTGTTGATCCGCCGCCTGCACAACCCGCAAATGTAATTGCCGCAGCAGCTACCATAGACAAACCAAACAATTTCCTTTTCATAATATTCCTCCGCAAAACTTTTCTCAATACATCAATCCCTGTTTAACGCTCTGTTAATTTATCACGCTAAAGCGTTATAATATTAGCATATAAAAGTCAGAAATTCAATACTAAACAGCAAAAAAGTCATTTTTTGAACTTATATAAAATTCAAAAAATGACTTTTTATTTATACTGACTGATTATTTTGTTGTTTTTCGGTTATATTATCCCTTCGGTCCCGCATCTTTTATCTCATCGGGCATGTTAGGATATTTCTTTTCAAAATTCTCTTTGAACATTCCGGCAAGTTTTTTCGCCTGAACATCATAAGCCGTAACATCTTCCCATGTATCTCTCGGATCCAGAATGTCGGAAGGCACATCCGGACAGCTTACGGGAACATCAAGGTTAAATGTATCGTTATGAATATAATGTACATTTTTCAAATCTCCCTTTAACGCCGCCGTAACCATGGCTCTTGTATATTTTAACTTCATGCGGCTTCCCACTCCGTAAGGTCCGCCTGACCAGCCTGTATTTACCAAGTATACGTCAGTGCCGTACTTATCCAGTCTCTCGCCCAACATCTCTGCATAAACCGATGCGTCAAGAGGCATAAACGGTTCACCGAAAAGCGTTGAAAATGTCGGAACCGGTTCCGTTACTCCTCTTTCCGTACCGGCTAACTTGGATGTAAAACCCGTTACAAAGTGGTACATTGCGGCATTTCTTGACAGTTTTGATATCGGCGGAAGCACACCGAACGCATCAGCCGTAAGAAAGATAACCACTTTCGGAATGCCTCCGATACCGGGAATCTGTGCATTCGATATGAAGTCCACAGGATAGCCTACGCGGGTATTTTCCGTTATTGTGTCGTCATAATAGTCCGGTACTCTGTTATTATCGACAACAACATTTTCAACTACCGAACCGAACTTGATTGAGTTATATATCTCAGGCTCTCTCTCTTCTTCAAGATCTATGCATTTTGCATAACAGCCGCCCTCAAAGTTAAAAATACCCTCGTCCGACCATCCGTGCTCATCGTCACCTATAAGCTTTCTGGAGGGATCTGCGGAAAGAGTTGTCTTTCCGGTTCCGGATAATCCGAAAAATACTGCCGTATCTCCCGTTTCCGGATCCATATTGGCTGAACAATGCATCGGAAGAATATTTTCTTCAACAGGCATTACATAATTCATAACAGCAAAAACCGTCTTTTTTATCTCACCCGAATATGCAGAGCCTGCAATAATTGCAAATTTCGCTTCATAATCAATGATAATAGCGGCTTCGGAATTAATACCGTACTTTTCAGGGTCACATTTATACCCCGGAGCTGCCAGGATGGTAAAATCAGCTTCGCCGAAATTCTTAAGTTCTTCTTCCGTCGGACGAATAAGAAGATTTCTGATAAATAAATTCTGTGACGGAAGTTCGTTAATAACTCTGAACTTTCTCGTAAACTTCTTATCCGCTCCGGCAAATCCGTCAAATATGAACACTTCTTTATTGTTCATGTATTCAATCATATCTTTTTTTATCGAATTAAAAACTTCCCTTGAAACAGGTCTGTTTACATTGCCCCAAGATATGTTTTCGTGAACACCCTCCGAATCAACTATGAACTTATCTTTAGGAGATCTGCCGGTATACTTCCCCGTATTTACAAGAAGCGCACCCTTATCCGTAAGTCTGCCTTCTCCGCGTATTATGGTTTTTTCCACAAGCTCCGCGGGACAGAGATTTCTGTATACTGCGGAAGGAGCGATACCAAGTCTGTCTACTCCGTAATTTTCCATTTTCCCCTCCTAAAACACAACCATTTTGAAATAAATATACGGGTCATTATATAATACGAAATATCAAATGTAAAATAACAGACAAAATAAAACAGCCAAGGAATTTATTTGTTATATACATTTTTTTCTGATAGTATGATAAAAAATATTTTTAATTTTGTAACATTTTAGGACAATCCGCATTTACAAAATGTAAATTGTCCGATAAAAATATTATGTCGTTTAATGTATTCATATTATCAAGGAATAAATCTATGAAAAAATTCGTTCAGATTCTCGCATTAATTACTGTTATAGCCGTGGCGGTTCTTGTAATACTTACATTTATATTTGCTTTTATGACAACTCCCCAAAGTAATGTCATATTTACAAGATTGGTTGCCGCAGACATAATAGTTCCCGTTTCCGTGTATGTGTTTCTGCTTATTGTTAAACAGATACAAAAAAAGAGCAAACGGGACAGGGAAGATAACGGGATGTAATTTCACCGTATTCCGATATTTTACTGCGATTGCCCCTTTTTTCAGTAAACTGAAATCAAAAAAACCGTATTCACAAGGAATACGGTTTTTTTGATAAAAGTTAAAAGCTGATGAGGAGATTTGAACTCCCGACCTCTTCATTACCAATGAAGTGCTCTGCCCCTGAGCTACATCAGCACAAAGGCTGTAACATGACAGCCTCTATATATTAATTTATATATTCATAAATGTCAACAATACATCAATCCTTAAATAATTTTCTGGCTTTAAGCTTTATTCTCTGCATCGCGTTGTCAATTACTTTTTCGTCTTTACGGAGTTTTAAAGCAATTTGCCTGTAGTCATACTCCATAAACATCATTTTGCAAACAGATTTCTCAAAGGGACTCAGAACTTTCATCAGTTTGTTTCTTTTTTCAAGATTATCTTCTTTTTTTACAATCAGAAATTCGGGATTTGATATACCGTTATCGCTCAACAGCGTATCTCCGGATGAATCATTATAATTATTGTCGGTTTCCGTCGGCAAAGACGTATTGAGAGGCATGTTTTTTTTACTGTTGTCTTTTGTGACAGCCGTTAAAATCTGCCTTTTTATACATGTATATGCGAATGTGGAAAATTTTGCCAAACCGTCTTCTCTATAGTCTCTTACAGCCTTATATAAACCTATCATACCTTCCTGTATGAGGTCATCATTATCTCCGCTTACAAGAAAGAAGTCCTTTGCTATTTCCAAAACCATGTTTTTGTATCTTAACATGATAATATCAAAGCAGAATGTCTCACCTTTTTTATACATGTTAAGGAGTTCTTCATCAGTATAATCACTGTAATGAAAATGCAAATCATTTGTATCCGTATCACTCATAATCTTAACCCGATTACATTGTTCTCGCTCTTACAACTTCGTATGCAAGGACACCCGCCGCAACAGAAGCATTTAACGATTCTATCTCTCCTCTTACCGGAATGGAAACCGTAAAGTCGCAATTCTTTCTTACAAGCTTGGAAACACCGCTTCCCTCATTTCCGATTACAATACCTATGGCGCCGGAAAGATTGGCTTTATACATATTTTCTCCGTCCATGTCGGCACATGCAATCCAAAGTCCCTTTTCTTTTAACTCCTCTATTGTTCTGTTAATATTCGTAACCTTTACGACCGGTGTAAAATTAGTGGCTCCCGCACTTGTCTTTACAACAACCGGAGTTATGCCCGCAGCGTGTCTTTTCTCTATAATTACGCCGTGAGCCCCGGAAACATTGGCGGTTCTGATAATGGCGCCCAGGTTGTGAGGATCTTCTATTTCATCTAATATAAATACAAACGGAGGCTCTCCCTTCTCCTGCGCCTTGGCAAATATGTCTTCCAAACTGCCGTATGAATTCTCCGCACACTTTGCTATTACACCCTGATGATGTCCCGTAAGCGAAAGTTCATTAAGTCTTTCCTTGCTTACAAAATAATATATTGTATTATTTTTCTTCGCCTCTCTCAGTATTGTATTAATCGCTCCGTCCCTGCAGCCTTCAAGGAGAAATACCTTATCTATCGTCACTCCCGCCCTGAATGCTTCGATTACGGGATTGCGCCCCTCTATCTGCCCGTTGTTCTGCGTTTCTTCAGCGTCCGCAGCTGAAAAACCGGACTTTGATTTATCTCTGTAATTGTTCTTCTTAAAATTGTTCATTATTCTTTCCCATCGGTATTCGGTTCTTTAATACCGTCTATACCTGTTTTTACTAACTCCGTTATTCTGCCTGTTTTCCCGGATAAATATAAATATCCCACCAACGCCTCAAAACCGGTAGCCTTCATATATTCTCTGAATGAAGCATTTTTTGACTTTGTGTTGGGCTTTGAATTAACGCCTCTCCTGTAAACTCCCGTCTCTTCTTCATTTAACATCGGAAGAATTATATCGGCAATTTTGCTCTGTGCCTTGGCACTTACAAGTAATACCGCATCTTTGTTAAGCTTTGCAACCTGCCTGTTTCCTTTAAGTACAAGAGCGGTTCGAATTATCAAGTCATATACACTGTCTCCGATATATGCAAGCAAAATGGGACTTACGAATTTAGGATCGTTGTTGCCGTTTTTATCGTTTATTAATTCCGCGATTCCGTATGGATCTGACAAAGAGATCTCTCTTAACTCCGCTCCGTATTCCGAACCGCCGCCCTGTAATATATTATTTATTTTCTCTTCCAATGTACGCCGTCCCTGCTGTCCTCTAATATTATTCCCTTTGCTTCAAGCTCGTCACGTATTTCGTCGGCTCTTGCGAAATCTTTATTTTTTCTTGCAGCTGTTCTTTCTTCTATCAGTTTTTCAATATCACTGTCAAGAAGTTCCTCTTTAGGTTCAACGTCAAGTCCGAGTACACCGCATAAAGTTACAATGGTGTCGGCAAGGAACTTTAAAATATCCGCACTTGAATCTTCATTTGCATATGTGTTGGCAATTTTAACAAGGTCAAATACGGCAGCAACGGCAAATGCGGTATTAAAGTCATCATCCATGGCGTCTTCAAATGACTTTTTACACTTATTAACTTCCGATACTATATTTTGCTCACTTTCCTTTATGGCTCCGGATGCATTCTCCGCCAATCTGTCAAGTGTACTTACACATGTTTTAATTCTTTCAAGACCGTTTTTTGCGGATTCCATTAATTCATCGCTGAAATTAATCGGATTTCTGTATTGAGCGCCAAGCATAAAGAATCTGAGTACCGACAGGTCAAATTTAGAGGCAATGTCTCTTACCGTTAAGAAGTTCCCCAGGGACTTGGACATTTTTTCTTTATTGATGTTTAGAAATCCGTTGTGCATCCAATATTTTGAAAATGTTTTGTCATTTGCCGCTTCCGACTGGGCAATTTCATTTTCGTGATGAGGGAATATAAGGTCTTCTCCGCCTGCATGGATATCAATCTCGTCTCCCAAATATTTCTTGGCCATTACGGAACATTCGATGTGCCATCCCGGTCTTCCGTCGCTCCAAGGCGAAGCCCAAAACGGTTCTCCCTCCTTTTTCGGTTTCCATAAAACAAAGTCAAGCGGATCTTCTTTATTATCCTCACCCGAAACCTTTATGTCTCTGTGTCCCGCTTCCAAATCTTCTATGTTCTTGTTGGATAACTTACCGTAATCCTTAAACTTTCTTACCCTGTAATATACCGTACCGTTGGAGTTATATGCATATCCCTTATCAATAAGCTCGCTTATCATATCAATCATGTCAGGGATTACTTCCGTTGCAAGGGGATGGATGACATTTTTACTTATATTCATTCCGTCCATATCTTTAAGGCATTCTTCAATGTATCTTGTGGAAATTTCTTCTGAAGGAACTCCCTCCTCAATAGCCTTTTTAATTATTTTGTCATCGATATCCGTGAAGTTTGATACATATGTTACGTCATATCCCTTATATTCAAGATAACGCTTTACCGTATCAAATATTATCATCGGTCTTGCGTTTCCTATATGAATAAGGTTATATACCGTAGGTCCGCATACATACATTTTCACCTTTCCCGGTTCTACCGGTACGAATTCTTCTTTTTGACCTGTGAGGGTATTATATATTTTCATAGAGATTGCTCCTAACATACTAAAATAAAATGCACTGTACCGTAAAATCTAAAACACAATATCATATATTATTTAAATATTATTTTTTGAATATACAGCAAAAAAAGTCTCAAAGAGACTTATATAATCCAGTTTATTATAATAAATTTCCGTCAAAAATGCTAATAATATGTGTTGTTTAACATATAAGATTTGCCCTGCATTTCCCCCGTAAATATATAACAAAAGAGAGAAGTAAATAATACGGAATCTCTCCGGTCCCCTACAGTCAAATAAACGGACCGCAACGGTAAAATCTGCTTCTCCCTTTTGTATATGATGTAATATTGTGTAATTGCATTCAAAAATTAAAGCTCAGAAAACTTCTTTTCTAAATTTGCAATTCTTCTTTTAAGTTCTTCGTTCTCGCGTCTGAGAGCCTCAAGGTCCGGAAGAACCGGATCCGGAATATCCACCTGATCAAGATCTTCCACTTCAACCTTGGCATTGCCTCCCTTTACTATTCTGGCAGGAATGCCGACTACCGTAGTATCGGACGGAACATCCTTAACCACCACGCTTCCGGCTCCTATCTTGACGTTGTTTCCGATAGTAATGGATCCGAGCACTTTAGCACCCGCACCGACCAGTACATTATTGCCGAGAGTAGGATGCCTCTTGCCCTTTTCTTTTCCGGTTCCTCCCAGGGTAACTCCCTGATAAAGAGTAACATCATTGCCGACAATCGCCGTTTCTCCGATTACAACTCCATGTCCGTGATCGACAAAAAAGTTTTCTCCTATGGTTGCTCCCGGGTGAATTTCAATTCCGGTCTCGTGTGCAACCTTTTGCGATAACTTTCTGGCTTCATAGAATTTATCGTTTAAAAATAATTCATGTGCTCGAATATATCCCCAAACCGCCCAGAAACTTGGATATAATTCCACTTCACATTTTGTGTGAATTGCAGGATCTTTTCTTTTGATAAGTTCAAACTGCTGTTCTTTATATTCTTCAAATGTTACCTTTTTCATAAAGATACCCCTTTTATGTTATATTCATACAACCGGTCAAACCAAAATATTATTTTTTATTTTATAAAATATCTTCATCATTGTATATAAACAATTATATTTTATTGTTATTCGATAAGACAAACGGCATTAGACGCTATGCCGAGCCCGGCTCCCGTAAATCCCAGACCTTCCTCGGTGGAGGCCTTAACATTTACACATTTTATGTCTATATCAAGCGCATTTGCTATGTTTTTTCTCATATTGTCAATGTGAGGTCTCATTTTAGGCGCCTGGGCAATTATTGTTGCGTCTATATTAACGACTTCATATCCCTCGGCTTTAATAAGCTTGCCGGTTTCACTGAGTAATTGTAAACTGTCTGCTCCCTTAAACCTCTCATCGCTGTCAGGAAAATGCAATCCTATGTCGCCGAGTGCCGCAGCCCCGAGAAGCGCATCGGAAATCGCATGAAGAAGCACATCCGCGTCAGAGTGTCCCAACAATCCCTTCTCATAGGGAATGTGTACGCCTCCGATTATAAGTTCCCTGCCTTCCACAAGTTTATGAACGTCATATCCTATTCCTACTCTCATATTCAATTACCTCACATGCACCCTGCGTGCCGAATCTTCCTTTCTACGATATGGTTATAAAGCAAAAAAGCACCGGAAATCCGGTGCCTTAAAAGTAGTAGCGAGAAAGAGATTTGAACTCTTGACACCACGGGTATGAACCGTGTGCTCTAGCCAACTGAGCTATCTCGCCGGGATATGGGACCAATAGGGCTCGAACCTATGACCCTCTGCTTGTAAGGCAGATGCTCTCCCAGCTGAGCTATGATCCCATATATGTCAGTCGCTCCGTGCGACTTGATAAGAATAACAAAATATCATATCTATGTCAATAACTTTTTTCGATTATTTTTATACAAAAAAGGTCGGCTCAAATGAGCCGGCCCTCCGTTTTAATGTCTGCTTAATTAGTTTATTTGGTTTGTTTATACTTTATGAATTTTGTTCAATTAGTTTATGTTTTGTGGAGTATATTTTGTTTATACTTTGTGTAGTTTGGTTTATTTTTAGTTGTTTGTGTTTCGTAGAGTTAAATTCGTTTGTTCTATTAATTTATACTTTTGTCAATTTTTATTACTTAGTTTTGTTTATACTTTTGGAAAATATTTTTGTCTTTGGAATGTAATATTATTTTTACAATGATTGAAATATTACTTTTCAATAACAACCATAAACATTGGGGTTGCTCCATATACAAGTTTTCTTGCATCATCCCATACATACTTATATATATTGAAGTCGCACATAATTTTGCTTATATCACATTTCATAAAGAAGTTCATATCCCATTCAGGTCTCTTCACCTTACACAGAGGCATTTGGGTTCTGAAGTCTACACCCTCTTTTGTATGATTATCAAGTTCATTGTTACTAAATTTTAATCTATATTCTGCAGCATTTTTTTTATACTCTTCCATAACTTTTTCATCAAAATACTGATAATTCCAGTTTGCGTCAAAAATTATTAATTTACCGCCTTTTTTTAGAACTCTGAGCCATTCGAGATAACTTTTTTCCGGATTTGATAGAGTCCATGCAACATTTCTGTTTATTACGCAGTCAAATGATTCTGCTTCGAATGGCAGATCATCAGCGCTTTCACACATCAAAGTTGCCTCAACATTATTTCTTTTTAGATTTTCTTTTGCTTCGTCTAACATAGTGACAGATGAATCCACTCCGGTTACCCTATGCCCAAGTTTTGACATTATAATCGGAAAAAAACCTGGTCCGGTTCCAATATCAAGTACATCCAAGCCTGTTTTATGACTTAATACACCGTCAATAACAGCACTCCATACTTCTGGCATTTCACTGTTAAGTTCCTTATTAACTATGTTGGAATACTCCTTAGCTTCATATGTCCAATTTTTCTTAACAAGTTCATCTAGATCAATGTTGCCCATATATTATTCTCCCTTTTAATTACAATTTTCAAAATAATCAATTCTTAACATCTAATGTTGTCCAGTTGATTGGTGCATAGTTGTTAACACCAAGATCTAATACAGACACTCTGCTTGAAGTTGCGAATGCTGTTACAGGATAATACATAGGAATAACATATGCCTGATCATTAATCTGCTTGAAAATCTTGTCATATCCAGCCTGTCTTTCATTATCTGTTTTAGCTACAAGTGTGGAATTGATATTCTCAACTAATGTGTTGTCTAACCATAATTTAGCTTTTCCATTGGCTGTTTTAAGTGGAGAGAATAACTGCTTCATATCTCCATGCGGAAGCCATGAGTCAGATGATGTTCTGTTAATAATAAGATCATATCCTGTTGCTGCCATTTCATGCTCGTTAAATGCATTTGTATCTACAGGATTTAATGATAATCCAATTCCTACCTGCTGAAGCTGTGACTGAGTGTATTCTGCCATTGTCTGGAACTCAGGGAACTCCTGTGTTGTATACATAATGCTAAGTTCTAATTCCTTGCCATCCTTATCAAGTGTTCCATTGCCGTTAGAATCCGTGTAACCGGCTTCCGCAAGTAAGCTCTTAGCTTTTTCAAGATTATATTCATAACCAGGGCTGTTCTCTTCTGTTACATATGGAACCAGCTCCGAATTGTAAAGTCCCTTTGCAGCCTTTCCTTCTCCATAGAATAAATTATCAACCATTGTCTGTTTATCTATTGCGTAATTTAATGCCTGTCTTACCTTCACATCCTGTGCAAAATCAGCAGACTGATTAAATGCTATATAGTATGCACACATTGTGTCCATTTTCTTAATGTTAAATCCTGATGCTTCCAAATCTTTTAAGTCTTCCATTGGAATCTTACCAAGCAGGTCACCACCGATGATATCAACTTCACCATTCTTAAGGGCCATTGTTCTTGCCTGTCCGTCCTTTATAACTTTGAATCTGATTCTCTCAAGCTTTGGTTTCTCACCCCAATAGTCAGGATTAGCCTTAAGTACGAATTCTTCATCCTTAGTGTAACTTTCAAGCATCCACTGTCCTGTTCCTACAGGTGATGAGAATTCACCCATAACTTCACCGTTATCCTTGATAGAATCAGGACTTAAGAATCTTACAGGTCTTGGATATGACATTTCTGTAAGAATTGGATATGCATTCGAGTTAAATGTTACCTGGATTGTATAATCATCTACTACTTTTATATCATCAACTTTATATGATGTCAGAGAGGAATGTCTGTCATTGTTAACCCAACGCTTAAGATTAAATTCTACTGCCTGTGCATTAAAGTCAGTTCCATCTGTAAATTTAACACCTTTTCTTAAGTGGAATGTGTATGTCTTCTGGTCTTCAGAAACATCCCATGATGTTGCAAGAAGAGGTGTTATTCCATCCTTTCCGCCGTCTTCAGTAAACCCTTCATAAAGCATTTTGTAGATTACATGAGGTCCTTTATATGAAGCTGCATCTAAAAGATTCATTTCACCATCTCTGTAAATGGCTACTGTAATTTCTTTTTCACCTGATTCAGTTGCTGTATTATTTGCCGCATTTCCACCTGATCCACATCCTGCTAATGCTCCTCCAAGGATTAATGTTGATGTTCCAAGTGCTAATAACTTTCTCTTTAAGTTGAATTTTTTCATAACCATCGCTCCATCTGATAATATTATTGTTTATATATCTGTCTTTAAATTTTTATACTTTTAAAATCGATGTTTAAGCCACACCACCTCCTTAAAGCCTGACAACTTAATGATAATGACAGGCTGTATAGTGATTTTCGCCTATACTTTTAAGTTCCGGTGCACAATCCCTGCATTTTTCGGTTCCTTCAAGACATCTTGAATAGAATGGACATCCCGTTCCCTGAGGTTTTTCCTCTGTCAAAAACAGAATCCTGTTAGCTCTTCTATCGTATGGATCAGCCCTGAGTTTCGCTGCAATAAGTGCTTTGGTATATGGATGTTTAATATCATCTTCATTTTTCAGATTAGGTATAATCTCCATAATTGTTCCCGCATACATTACAATTACCTTCTGGCAAATGTAATTAACCGCCGTAATATCATGAGAAATAAACATGTATGTCAGATTTCTCTCTTCTCTAAGCTTAATAAGCAGATCAAGAACTTTATTTCTTATGGAATAATCCAGATTAGATACCGCTTCATCACACACTATGAATTCTGGATTAGTAACAAGAGCTCTTGCTATTCCCACTCTCTGCCTCTGTCCACCTGACAATTCTTCAGGATACCTGTTTAAATGTTCTTCGCTTAAGCCTACATCCTCCATAATGGACACAAGTGTTTTTTCCACATCAATATCTTTTCCCATGTTAAAGTTATCAATTGATTCGCGTAATATCTGTCTTACACTCATATATGGATCAAATGCATCTCCCGCGTTCTGGAAAATCATCTGCATGTACTTTCTGTAGGGCTTCATTTTTTTAAAATTCAGGTCGCTTATTAATGTATCCTTATAGAACACATCTCCCTCATCTGCTGTTTCTAAATTAAGAACGAGCTTTCCCAATGTAGTTTTGCCACATCCGGACTCACCTACAACTCCGATAATGTCCCCCTGTTTTATATCCAGAGATATTTCATTTACCGCTGTTAAATATTCTCTTTTTGAAAGCGGAAAATGTTTAGATATATTACTTATTTTTATAAGAGTATTCTCCATTACACCGCCTCCAGTTTCTCATGTGTGGCATTAATCAGTTCCTTTGTATAATCTCCCTCAGGAGCATTAAATATGTCATATACATTTCCTGATTCCTCTACCTCACCATTGCTCATTACATATACGTAGTCCGCCATCTGGGCTACGATTCCTAAATCATGAGTAATAAGAAGTATGGATACTCCTGAATCTCTTATTTTTTTAAGTTCTTCCAGGATAACTGCCTGAACTGTAAGATCTAATCCACTTGTAGGTTCATCAGCTATTAAAATCTTGGAATCTGAAACAATGGCCATTGCAATCATTATTCTCTGACACATTCCTCCGGATAATTCAAATGGATACTTTTCCATTACTTCCTTAGGATTACGCATTCTTACTTTCTTTAAAGCATCAATACATCTTTCATAAGCTTCCTCATGGGGAATTTTATTGTGCAGAGTAATGCACTCCATCATTTGCTTTTTAACTTTTACTACCGGATTAAGAGCACTTACAGGTTCCTGGAACACTGCTGATATTTCTTTACCATAAATATTTTTCTGCTCTTTTTCTGACAGCTTAAGTAAATCAACTCCGTCTAATAATATTTCACCATTTACAACCTTTCCTGGATTATCAATCAGGTTAAGAACAGACATGGCAATGGTTGATTTTCCGCTTCCGCTTTCACCTATTATTGCCGTTATCTTTCCACGTCTTATGTTCATAGAAACATTATTAACGGACTTCACAGGGTTATCAGCATCCACAAAGTAATGTGTAGAAAGATTTTTTACTTCTAATACATAATCGTCGTCCTCATCTTCATCTGACTGATCTGTAGGAACAACCATGTTCTTCATTGACTTAATAAAAAAATCCAGCTTTCTCTTACTTACCTTTCCTGAACCGGATGTTGACTTTAAGGCATTGTCCAGTCCCTCTCCAAATAAGTTAAGACTGAAGATTGTAATCATAATTGCAATACCGGGCCAGACTAAAAGCATTGGAGCTGTGGCGATATATTTTCTTGCATCACTTAACATTACTCCCCAGTCAGCCTGCGGTGGTTGTGTTCCCAGTCCGATAAATGAGAACCCCGCAATATGCATAATTACAGCCGCAAATCTGAGAGTGAGATATACAATCATTGGAGAAAGAGAATTCTTCAAAACATGCTTTGTTATTATCTTACATCTTGATGATCCGCTTGCCTCCGCTGCCAATATGTAGGTTTTACCCTTAATCTTAAGCACTTCACTTCGAAGTATTCTTGCAAATGGAGCCCACCATAAAGCAACCAATACTATCATTACATTCATCAAACCAGGTCCAAGTATTGCAACTACTGCAAGCGCAAGGAGTGAAGATGGAAATGTAGACACGATGTCAGCCAGTCTCATTATTAAGTTGTCAATAAATCCACCGTAATATCCCGCAATAAGTCCTAAAGGAACACCTACAAGAATTATTCCGCATATTACGACTATGGCACTGATAACTGTTGTCTGTGCACCCATAATCAGTCTTGAGAATGTATCTCTACCCATGTTGTCTGTTCCCAGGATATGTTCCATGGATGGCGACTGAAGTCTTATGGTTACGTCAGCTGCATTCGGATCATAAGGTGTAAGAAAATTGGCAAATATTCCTATAAATACAATAGATAAAAATACTATTCCTGCGACTACGCCAGCTTTATCTTTTAAAAATCTGTGAAAGGCCATTTTCAATGGGCTGTTATTATTCTTTTTCATGTTTACCTCCCATATTTTCGCCTGCTGCATTTTCGGCAGTTCCAGGTATGCCTACATCTCCCGTTCCATTTGGAAATGGATTTTTAGCTGTTACATTTTTCTTCTTTTTACCTGATGCGAATGTCATGGCCTTCCAGGCTTTTCTTCCTGTATCTCTCTGTAATCTTATCTTCGGATCAACAAACATATATATGATGTCTACCGTCAGATTAATGATGATATATGCCAGTGCAATAATCATTAAATAGCATTGAATTACCGCAAAGTCCTTTGATTTAACGCTGTTTATTGCGTAACCCGCAACACCGTTCCATGTAAATATTGATTCAACTGCAAAGCTTCCTGATATCATTCCACCAAAGTTTGTTGCTACCAATGTAAGACAAGGTAAGATTGAATTTCTTAATCCATATCTTATAAGTGCAGTTCCCTTTGTCATACCCTTTGCTCTTGCGGCCTTAATATAAAGTGAATTTGATACTTCAATAAGATTTGCACGAAGCATTCGTATGTAAATGCATGAGTAGCCTATACTCATGGTTATGGCCGGCAACCATACATATGCATAATTACTTCCCGCAATTACAGGGGCAACACCAAGATTTACGCTAAAAAGATAGAGTAATAAGAGTCCAATCCAGAATTCCGGCATAGAAACTCCAATAATTGTTATTACTCTGATAATGTAATCCACGATGCCATTTGGTCTTCTTACAGCAATAAGTGCAAGTGGAATAGCCACTCCTATGGCAATGATACTTGCAACTAATACAAGAAATAATGTATTTGGAAATCTTGTCATTATCTCCTCAAGTGCCGGCTTTCCACTCACATATGAGTTACCAAAGTCCAGCATAAACGCCCCCTTTAACCAAAGGAGATATTGAACAATCAGAGGTTTATCCAAACCCAGTTCTATTCTCATTGCTTCTACATTTTCCGGAGTTACCTGAGCGCCGGTGTTTCTTACCGCTATTTCAGCAGGATCTCCTCCTGATAAATTGGTAAGCGCAAATGCGAATACAGTTACCGCAATTAACATCGGAATTATCTGGATAACTCTTTTTAAGATGTATGTGCTTATTTTCATTTATTTATCCCTTCATAATTCATTCATTTCTTCCCTTCCGTGATTTTCTGAAATTATAAAATAGATATTTTTTTACAAGAAATTATTAAAAGTTTGGAATTATCATAATTTTTTTCATTTTTTTCCATATTCGGACACAAATGAATAAAAAATATCATTTATATTACGTACATAGTAATCTAAGTGATAATTTTTATTCATTTAATATTTATTTTTTGTACAAATATCCATATATGGGGGATGCTTCATTTTCATGCCTACTATATACTGTTTCTATGAAATTAAAGGAGTAAATAATGAATTCGGAAATTATAAGAACATTCATAACATTATCGGAGGAGAAAAGTTACGTAAAAGCCGCATATTCTCTGTTTGTTACACAGTCCACGGTAACTAAACGAATTAAAGAATTAGAAAGTGAAATGGGCAAAACTTTATTTAATAAGAACGGTAATTCAATATCACTTACTAAGGAAGGGGTAATATTTTTAGACTATGCTCTGAAATATGAAGAATTAGAGAAGAAAGTTCACTCCGACTTCCATGCCACAAATATTTACACAAATACTGTTAATATCGGTTCGACAAAGTGTATATATGAATCTCATTTGAGAAAACCTACTCTCCAGTTAATGAATGACAAAGAAAAATCATTGTCCGTAAATGTCAGACTGGAGCACTCAAGATTGTTATACAGCGGACTAAACAATAACATTTACGATATTGTATTTTCATATGTTAAACCTTTAGATACATCATTAACATACAGAACATTTAAAGAAGAAGAAATTATATTTGTTTCAAATTCAAGAAATCTCGTCCATATCGAAGAGATTGACATTGAAAATTTAATCAAACTCCCCATTATTTATTCTAAATTTGTATCGACTCCGGGCTTTAAGTTTATTGATGATTTATTTCCGAAAAACTATCGTTTTAAAATGAATATGTCCGTAATAAGCGAAATTGTTTACTTTCTTTTAAATGGGACTTATTATGCCTTTTTACCTAAGGGAATTATAAAAAATGAACTTGAAAACGAACTTCTGAAAGAAATTAAAATTACAGACTTCACTATTCCGAATTTACTTTCATATGCAACTATAAAGCAAAAGAAAAACACATGGTTACTTGATTATTTCTGTAATTAATGATTTTAAAACTATAAAATATTATTTATCACCAGCATAAGATTTCAAGAAAAATATTTGACCAATCAATATAATACAAAAAGCCCGAAGCTACTCAGACCATGTGTCTGGTAAATTCGGACTTTTTTATATGAGTATATTTTAATTATCTCTGCAATTCCTGCATTTTCCAAATACAGTAAGATTTACTTCTTGGGCTTTAAATGAATAATCTTTAAATACCTGATCACTGATTTCATAAGGCAGATTGTCATCAATATATTCAGTACGCCCACACACAGTACATATGAGCGTATTATTTGAATTCTTCTTAGTAAGGCTATTAAATAAGTCATCAAACAATCCTAATTCTTCAATGATTTTAACCGTTCTGAATACAGTAGCCGTACCAATTAGCGGATTCTTTTTCTTAACACACTGATATATGGATTTCGCATGAAAATGGTATCCCGCCTGTTCAATCATTTCACGCACTATAATCCTTCTCTGTGGAGTAATTTTATATTCTGCTTCTTTAAGTCTGCTGATTATTACATCTTCTAATGTATCCGTTGAAACTGTATTTTTATCCATATTAACAGCTCCTCTAATATATCTGTATTACATTAAGTATAATTATACTTAATGGCTATAATTTTAAAATACCATTTTAAAATTATAGCCATTATATTAATTCTTGTTTTATAAAAACAATTTATTATTTCTTATTCTTCTTTTCAAGATATTCCTTTGGAGGCTCCACAGGGTAATTGCCTGAGAAACATGCATCGCAATATCCCTTATGTCCGAATACCACATCGTCCAAATCTTCCAAATCAAGAAATCCCAAAGAATCGGCGTTGATATATTCACATATCTGTTCAACATTTCTTCCCGTTGCTATCAGGTTCTCTTCGGACGGAATATCAGTACCGAAGAAACAAGGATGAAGGAAGAGAGGTGAGCTTATTCTTACATGAACTTCCTTTGCTCCGGCAGCACGAAGCATATTTACTATTCTTAAAGATGTTGTTCCGCGAACAATTGAATCATCAACGATAACGACTCTCTTGCCTTCGATGGCTTCCTTAATCGGATTAAGCTTTATCTTAACGGCTGTCTCTCTCTGAGACTGACGCGGTTTGATAAATGTTCTGCCCACATAACTGTTTTTTATAAATCCGTTAATATAAGGTATTCCTGATTCCATGGCATATCCGAGTCCTGCGGGATTTCCCGATTCCGGAACTCCGAATACAACATCGGCCTCAACAGGGAACTTTCTTGCAAGTATCTTGCCTGCCTGTATTCTTGAAGCATTTACTCCCACTCCGTCAAATACACTGTCCGGTCTTGAAAAATAGATATTTTCAAATATACATCTTGCAGGGGTAGGAGCCGCCAACTCTTTGTTGGAAGTGATATTGCCCTCTGAATCGATGATAACTATCTCTCCGGGTTCAACATCTCTTATGAATTCCGCATTTACAGTGTCAAGAGCACATGTTTCGGAAGTAATGAAATATGTATTATCTCTCTTTCCGATACAAAGTGGTCTGAAACCAAATGGATCTCTTACACCAATTAACTTTCTCGGACTTGTAATTACAAGTGAGTATGCACCTCTGAGCTGCTTACATGCATTGAGAAGAGCTTCTTCAACTGAATTTGTCTTAACTCTTTCACGCGCTAAAAGATATCCAACGATTTCTGAGTCAGAACCGCTCTGGAAAATAGCACCATCATATGAAAGCTTCTCTTTAAGCTCATTTGCATTAACGATATTACCGTTGTGTGTTAATGCAAGCGTTCCCTTATAATAATTTACAACGAGAGGCTCGGCAAATTCTATTCCGGACTTACCCGCTTCCGAATAACGTACATGTCCTACGCCGAGATTGCCATGCATCTTATCAAGCTTTTCCTGATCAAAAACTTCATTAACAAGCCCTCTGCCCTTATTACATGTAATCACTCCCGTAGGTCCGTTCGTATCACTTACGGATATACCGCTGCTCTCCTGTCCTCTGTGCTGAAGAGAAAACAGTCCGTAATATATGGTCTGTGCTACATTATCTCCGTCCAAATCATAAGCGCCAAAGATTCCACATTTATCATGTGGCTTTTCGTCAAAAATGTCATCGAAGTCCATATGCTCGTTCATTAATTTGTGATCCTTTCAATACTAAAAAGCTTACTCAGCTGCATAAAATACCTGTTACAACAAAGCATTTACAAAAATCAATAAAATAATATAACATGAGAAACCCATTTGCAAATATAACGTAAATAAATACAATATACATTTTATTCAGATTATAAAGTTTTTAACTGTTTTCTTTAACAAATATAATATTAATGGCATATACAGTTATGTTGTGATAGAATGTAAAAGTTATATTTTTTTGAACCGTAATATTACATATTATAAGGAATAATCTATATACAAATTGATCAGAATCTGAAAGGACAAAATAATGAGTACATGTGAGAATATCAGGAATATCGCCATTATAGCCCATGTTGACCACGGTAAAACATCCATGGTTAACGAGCTTCTTAAACAGAGCGGTACATTCCGTTCAAATCAGACGGTTGAAGACAGAGTTATGGATTCCAACGACCTTGAAAAAGAAAGAGGAATAACAATACTTTCAAAGAACACATCCGTATTCTATAAAGATACAAAAATAAATATTATTGATACACCGGGACATGCTGACTTCGGCGGAGAGGTTGAACGTGTTCTCAAAATGGTTAACGGTGTTGTATTAATCGTTGATTCCTTCGAAGGCGTTATGCCCCAGACTAAATTCGTATTGGATAAGGCTCTTTCTCTTGATCTCTCTGTTATCGTATGTATAAACAAGATTGACAGACCCGACAGCAGACCTCAGGAAGTTATCGACGAAATACTTGAACTTTTCATAGAGCTCGGAGCAAATGACGAACAGCTTGACTGTCCGTTTATTTATGCATCCGCAAAGTCAGGATATGCTCTTAACGAACTTGACGATGAACCTAAGGATCTTACTCCTCTGTTTGAGGCCATCGTTAATCACATTCCGGCTCCGGGCGGCAATCCTGACGCTCCTGCACAAATGCTTATATCCACAATAGATTACAATGAATTCACCGGACGAATCGGCGTAGGTAAATTGGATCAGGGATCTCTTAAGGTAAATCAGGAAGTTGTTATAGTTAATCACCATGATGAAACAAGAAACAAAAGGGTGAGAATAACCAAACTGTATACATTTGAAGGCTTAAACAAGACAGATGTTGATGTTGCCACATGTGGTGATATTTACGCAGTATCCGGTATCACGGATCTTAAAATAGGCGATACCATATGTGATGTAAACAATCCTGATCCGATTCCGTTCCAGAAAATATCCGAACCTACCATATCCATGGATTTCATGGTAAATGACAGCCCTCTTGCAGGAAGAGAAGGTAAATTCGTTACATCAAGACACATAAGAGACAGACTCTTTAACGAACTTAATACCGATGTGAGTCTCCGTGTGGAAGAAACTCCGGGTGTGGAAAATTCATTTAAGGTTTCCGGACGAGGAGAGCTTCATCTTTCCGTTCTTATCGAGAATATGCGCCGTGAAGGGTATGAATTTGCGGTCAGCAAGGCCGAAGTACTGTATAAAGAAGAAAACGGTAAGAAAATGGAGCCTATGGAAAAT
Organism: Howardella ureilytica; assembly: GCF_054657495.1. Classification (NCBI taxonomy): domain Bacteria; kingdom Bacillati; phylum Bacillota; class Clostridia; order Eubacteriales; genus Howardella; species Howardella ureilytica. The sequence continues at coordinate 44,398 of NZ_BAAHYP010000001.1, forward strand.
GCGGTAATTGACGTTCCCGAAGAATATTCAGGTTCCGTTATTCAATCTCTTTCTCAGAGAAAGGGCGAACTTCTCGGAATGGCACCTATTGCCGACAATAACACAAGACTTACATTCAGAATCCCTTCAAGAGGACTTATAGGATACAGAGGTCAGTTCCTTACGGAAACAAGAGGTAACGGAATAATCAACACTTCTTTTGACGGATATGAAGAATATAAGGGTGATATTTCATACAGGAAAAACGGATCTCTTATAGCATACGAAAGCGGTATTGCCGTTACATACGGTCTGTTTAACGCTCAGGAGCGCGGCTCATTGTTTATATCACCCGGCGAAGAGGTTTATGCCGGTATGATAGTCGGAGAAAATCCGAGAACGGAAGATATTGAAGTAAATGTATGTAAAACCAAGCATCTTACAAATACCCGTGCAGCCAGTGCAGACGATGCTCTTCGTCTTGTTCCTCCGACAATTCTCAGCCTTGAGCAGGCTCTCGATTACATCGATACAGATGAGCTTCTTGAGATTACTCCGGAACATTTAAGACTACGTAAGAAAATTCTCGATTCAAAGAAACGATACAGAGCAAATAAATAATCCGATTTATATATTATCGGTTTATTTGCGCGACAACATTATCTGTTATAAAAAATGTCACAGGCATAAACCGCCTGTGACATTTTTATTTTCTGCATATTTTTCCGATAATAAAAAATGAAATAAATACGATAATATCAACCACAACTATGGTTGCCCCGACCGGAGTGCCGGCAACTATGGATATCAAAATGCCCGCTGCCGAGGTGCAGACGGCAAGGATACCCGAACATATTGTAACGCTTAGAAAGCTTTTGAATATTCTCATTGCCGAAACAGCCGGAAAAACAACCAAAGCGGATATAAGCAATGACCCTACAAGATTCATCGCAACCACAATAACCACCGCAATGACCACCGCAATAAGTAAATTATATGCACTTGCTCTCGTTCCCGCGGCCCTGGCAAAGTCCTCATCAAACGTAACCGCAAATATTTTATTATAGAAGAATATAAATACGGCTATTACCGCCGATGCCAATATTCCGCACCAGACTGCATCCGTAACCGAAAGTGTAAGTATGGATGTTGATCCGAACAGAACGCTGTCTATATCACCTGCTATGTTGCTTGACGTAGGAAAAATATTCATAATCAGATAACCCACGGCCAGAGATCCCACGGATATCATGGCTATGACGGCGTCTCCCTTTATCTTGGCTTTTTGACTTGTGCGAAGCATAAGAATCGCACATATCACCGTAACAGCAATTACAAGAGGCATGTTGTTGGACAATTTCATTACGGTTGCAATAGCAATTGCTCCGAATGCAATATGCGACAGCCCGTCTCCTATAAACGAAAATCTCTTAAGCACAAGAGTCACTCCGAACAGCCCCGAGCATAAAGCAATAAGAACTCCCACTATCAAAGCATATCTGACAAAAGGATATTGCATATACAGTGCTATTTTTTCAAAGACTTCCATCATATATCCTCCCGTTCAATAAATTTACTGCCTAAATTGCTCGCCAGATACTCTTCTTTAGTTCCGAAAAACGGTTTTTCGCATATATGTAATATATGACTTGCCTCTCTTATTGCAACATCTATGTCATGAGAAATCATAATTATTGTTATTCCTTCTTTATTGAGCCCGGAAATGAGTTCATACATTTCTGCCGTCACCTTTGGATCAAGCCCCGATACAGGTTCGTCGAGCAAAAGCATTTTTTGTGTTGCGCAAAGTGCTCTTGCAAGCAGAACCCTTTGCTGCTGTCCTCCCGATAATTCCCTGTAGCACCTTTTGGAGAATTCTTCGATTCTCATTCTCTTCATGGCGTCTGAAGCCATCTCTTTCTCATGTTTATTATAGAACGGTCTGAGGCCTGCCCTTGACTGACATCCCGATAAAACTATTTCTCTTACGGAAGCAGGAAAATTCTTTTGGACGTCTGTCTGTTGCGGCAGATAACCTATATCTCCCTTTTTCATATTATCACCGAAAAATATATCTCCGCTCATAGGCTTATTTAATCCGAGTATTGTCTTCATAAGAGTACTTTTACCTGAACCGTTTTCACCTACTATACACAGATAATCTCCGCTGTTAACGGAAAAGGAGAGATTGTTCAATATGGTTTTGTTGTCATATCCGAGCGATACGTTTTCACATATAAGCTGCGCCATGTTTTCTTCCTCCGTAATACTTTACCGGACTCAACTTAAAGCCTTCTTTAAAACCTCAAGATTGTTCTTCATAATACTCAAATATGTTGTACCGCCGTTAATCTCATCGTCATTTACGGACTGCATTGAATCCAGCTCCAGAATTTCCTGATTTTTATTCTTTGTATTGTCAACTACCGCTTTGGCTATTTTACCGTCGCTTCCGTCTATTTTTAAAACATGCTTAAGATTTAATTCGTCAACCTTATTTGAAAGGAACGCAATGGTTTCAAAGCTTGCGTTTGTTTCGGCGGCACAGCCGTCAAATGCCGCATAATACGACAGTCCGTAGTCGTCAACCATATATCTGAAAGGAAATCTGTCGGCAACGAGAATTGTCTTTAACGAAGATGAGCTCACCGCCTGTGTATACTCCTTATCAAGCGATTCCAATTCTCCGTTATAGGCTTTTGCATTTGAGGAATATGCATCGGCATTTGACGAATCCAATTCCACAAGATTATTCTTTATTTCGTCTACAAATCTCTCTGTATTTCTAAGTGACAGCCAGACATGTTCATCATATTCCGTGGTATCTTTTTCTTCGTTATGAGATTCATTGGCATTTTCGCCGCCGTGGGATTCTTCATTGTCATGATCATGATCTGCATCCTGCATTCCCTCAACGGTCTCCTCTTCTTTAAGATTGTCCGCCACAACGTCGAGAAGCTTAATTACCTTCATGTTTTTATTTGCGGCATTTTTAAGAGCTCCTTCCACCCACTTATCGGAAGGTCCGCCGACATATATAAATAAATCGCAATCGGATATTTTCGCCATATCTTCAACACTTGGGCTGTAATTATGTATATCTATTCCGTTTTTCAGCAATAATTCCACATCAACATTGCCGCTGTTTCCCGCAACATTTTTCACCCAATCATATTCCGGATAAATCGTGGTCACGACTTTTATTTTTTCATTATTCCCGCCTGTCGTATTTTGAGAAGATCCTCCCGCGCATCCCGCGAATATTCCCGCCGCAATTAAGCCAGCACCTGTTAAACCTAATATTTTTTTATTTATTTTCATATACATTTCCCACTTTCACAATACAGCCTTTTATAGGCATAAGTACATCTTAACTGAATATTTAACAAATTTTTATACTCATTGACAATCTCCGCATATTCCGTACAAAACGGTTTCTTCCGTACTTAACAGAAAATTGTCCTCTTTTTTTAACGAATCGGATAAGTCCGCTACATAGTCTTTTTTGATATGAAAAGTCTTTCCGCATTTCGTACATGAGGCATGTATATGCCCTTTGCACCTTTCAGCGCCTATATATCTGTAATAAACTTCTCTTGTTCCGTTGGGAACATGCTTTACTATCATTCCGTCCTCTTCCAGGTCCGCAAGATTTCTGTATACGGAACTGACGCTTATCTTATCCGTCTTAATATTTTCCGCTATTTCTTTGGCAGACAGAAGCTCATCCGGATGCTGATTAAGATAAGTTAACAGAAGAGTTCGCTGTTTAGTCTGATATTTAGGCATAACATTCTCCTTACATATTATCTGTTCAATTTGCGACTGATTTGCAAATTAGAATATTCCTTTTTTTTATTTATGTCAAGATATATATAAAAACCTCCCGACTGTCGCTTCCGCTGACAATCGGGAGATTTCAAAAAATCTTTGGTTTTGGATGTTTAGCAGGGTTATTGTTATATTAATATGATTATTTTATATTATTTAACCACTTTTGCATCTAACTGACCGTCTTTTAGATCAATTTCGATTACGCTTCCGGTATCAATATCACCCTCTAATATAATTCTTGCGGCAAGTGTTTCAACCGTTCTTTGAATATATCTCTTAAGAGGTCTTGCACCGAAATTAGGATCATAACCGTTATCAATAACGTATGTCTTGGCTGCATCTGTAAGTCTGATACTTACCTCTTTGTCCTCAAGCATCTTATTAACACCGCTGATAAGAAGGTCGACAATATAGCTTAAATTATCCTTATTCAGAGGTTTGAACATGATAATTTCATCAATTCTGTTAAGGAATTCAGGTCTGAAATGAGCTCTTAAGTCATTCATTACCATGTCTCTTGACTCTTCCTTTATCTCACCGTTCTCATCGATGCCTTCAAGCAAATACATTGAACCTATATTACTTGTAAGAATTATTATGGTGTTTTTAAAGTCGACGGTTCTGCCCTGTGAATCGGTGATTCTTCCGTCATCAAGCACCTGTAAAAGCACATTGAATACGTCCGGATGAGCTTTTTCAACCTCATCAAACAGTACCACGGAGTATGGCTTTCTTCTTACGGCTTCCGTAAGCTGACCGCCCTCTTCATATCCCACATATCCCGGAGGCGCTCCGATAAGTCTGGACACTGAATATTTCTCCATGTACTCAGACATATCAATTCTTACTATATTATTCTCATCGTCAAATAAGCTCTCGGCAAGGGATTTTGCGAGCTCTGTTTTACCGACACCGGTAGGTCCCAGGAACAGGAACGAACCGATAGGTCTCTTAGGATCTTTGATACCTGCCTTAGATCTTATAATAGCCTCTGTAACCTTTGTAACAGCCTCATCCTGTCCGATGACTCTCTTATGTAAAATATCCGCAAGACCGAGGGTTTTCTGTCTTTCGGTTTCAGAAAGTTTCATTACCGGAATTCCGGTCCATCTGGATACGATTTTCGCAATCTCATCCTCAGTTACACTTTCGTGTACAAGCTGCATATCCTTTCCCTTAATGCTCTCTTCTGAAGCTTTTAATTCTGCTTCGAGCTTAGGAAGTTCGGCATATTGAAGTCTTCCCGCAAGTTCGAGATCATAATCTCTCTTTGCCTGCTCAATTTTGTTATTGAGCTGTTCTATCTCTTCTTTTAACTTGCTTACTTTATCAACACTTGCCTTTTCGTTATTCCACTTGGCAACTCTTTCATCGAATCCGGCTTTTTCTTCCGCAAGTTCTTTCTGCAATTCTGCAAGACGTTCCTTACTTAAATTGTCGGTTTCTTTCTTCAATGCAGCTTCTTCAATTTCCAACTGCATTATTCTTCGCCTTGTTTCATCCAATTCCGCTGGCATGGAATCCAAATCCGTTTTTATCATTGCGCAGGCTTCATCCACAAGGTCGATGGCCTTATCAGGCAAAAATCTGTCCGTAATATATCTGTCAGACAATGTTGCGGCCGAAACCAATGCTCCGTCGGTTATTTTTACGCCGTGATATACTTCATATCTGTTCTTTAATCCTCTGAGGATTGATATGGTATCTTCCACGGTAGGCTCGTCAACCATAACAGGCTGGAATCTTCTTTCAAGAGCCGCATCCTTTTCAATATACTGTCTGTGCTCATTGAGGGTTGTTGCTCCGATACAATGCAGCTCTCCTCTTGCAAGCATAGGTTTAAGCAAGTTTCCGGCATCCATTGCGCCTTCTGTCTTACCTGCTCCGACTATGGTGTGAATCTCGTCGATAAACAGTATTATCTCACCGTTTGAGTTCTTAACTTCATTGAGAACAGCCTTTAATCTTTCCTCAAATTCACCTCTGTATTTTGCACCCGCAACGAGAGCACCCATGTCAAGAGCAAATACTTTCTTATCTTTCAAGGCGTCAGGCACATCTCCGTTTACGATTCTCTGCGCAAGGCCTTCAACAACGGCGGTTTTACCTACACCCGGCTCACCTATAAGAACAGGATTGTTCTTTGTCTTTCTGGAAAGTATCCTTATTACGTTTCTTATTTCGCTGTCTCTTCCTATAACCGGATCAAGCTTTCCCTCTTTTGCCCTTTCAACGAGATCCTGACCGTATTTCTTAAGTACGTCATACTTAGCTTCTGGATTATCGGAATCAACCACCTGGCTTCCCCTTACCTCGGATAACGCCTTTAAAAATGTTTCCCTTGTAATATTGTATTTTTTGAAAAGAGATTTCAAATTATCGTTAGGAGCCTTTATCATGGCAAGCATAAGGTGTTCAACCGATACATACGAATCTCCCATTGCCTTTGACTCGTCTTCCGCATCGTTAAATACCTTATTAAGAGGGTTGCTGACTCTCAACGATACGTTTGAACCTGATACCTTTGGTTTTGAATTAAGCAGTCTTTCAATGTCCGCCGTAATGTCATCCTTTGATATTCCCATGTGTTCAAACAGATTTGCAATTAAACTCTCATCAATTGTTAAGAGACTATACAAGAAATGTTCCTGGTCAATCTCCTGATTACCGTAATCATAAGCGATCTTCTCACATCCATTAACAGCCTCTATAGATTTCTGTGTAAATTTATTAATATTCATAGACTGTATCCTCCGCTTTCTTAACTTGACTATATACTACTCTTAGTTGTTAGCACCGTCAAGTGAAGAGTGCTAATTTATGTGTAAAAAAATAATTAATTTGATAAAATGTAAATAAATATTGTTAAGCAGCTGTTTATGAAATCAAACACGGCCGCTTCTCAATATGATTCCGCAGTATATATACTTTTACCGGCTTATTATCGTATGATTACATAATAAAACACGGGTATCCGATGTCTCCACAAACCGTATGGAGCACATCAAATACCCGTGTTTACTATTGTACCGATTACTTTGCAAGAGCCGCCTTAGCTGCCTCAGCTACCTTAGCAAAACCTGCCGCATCGTTAACCGCCATCTCTGAAAGAACCTTTCTGTTAAGGTCGATACCCGCAACCTTAAGACCGTGCATAAGGTTGCTGTATGAAAGACCGTTGATTCTTGCAGCAGCATTGATTCTTACGATCCAAAGCTTTCTGAAATCTCTCTTTCTCTGCTTTCTACCCTTGTAGCTTTCTGCAAGAGCTCTCTTAACAGACTGCTTTGCAATTCTGTACTGCTTGGATCTTGCACCCATGTAACCCTTAGCGAGTTTTAAAATTCTTCTGTGCTTCTTCTTAGCATTAAGTCCACCCTTAATTCTTGCCATTTTTATTATTCCTCCTAAATATAACTCTTATACGATCTCTTTTTCGATATAAATTAAAGATATGGTAAAATCTTCTTCATTACCTGTTCATTTGTCTTATCTGTCATTGTTGCCGTTCTAAGATCTCTCTTTCTCTTTGAGCTCTTCTTAGTAAGGATATGGCTCTTGTTAGCCTTCATTCTCTTAAGCTTACCTGTTCCGGTAACTTTAAAACGCTTTGCTGCTGCTCTGTTAGTTTTCATCTTTGGCATGATAAAATTCTCCTTTTAAACGATTATTTCTTTTCTGTTAAGAACATTGACATTGTTCTGCCTTCCATCTTAGGCGCTTTTTCTATGACGGCAATATCTTCAAGCTCCTTTGCGAAGTCAGTAAGTACGTGAATACTGCTCTCCGTATGTGCTATCTCTCTGCCTCTGAATCTCATCGAAACCTTAACCTTGCTTCCTTTTTCGATAAATTTTCTTGCCGCATTAATCTTGGTATTAAGGTCATTGGTATCGATATTCGGAGAAAATCTTATCTCCTTAATGTCAATAACTTTCTGTTTCTTACGTGCTTCCTTTTCTTTTCTTGCAAGCTCATATCTGTACTTACCGTAATCAATAAGTTTACATACCGGCGGCTTAGCGGAAGGAGCAATCTTAACGAGGTCCACATCCGCTTCTCTTGCAAGCTCGAGAGCTTCTTTTACGGACATTATACCCAGCTGCTCACCATCCGCGCCGATAACACGAACTTCTTTATCACGTATCTGTTCATTAATAAATAAGTCGCTGATAATTATACCTCCTATAATTATGCAAGAGTTAGATCATTCTCTCACAAATGTATTCCGAACGGGCACAAAAAAAGCGGAACCCATAAGGCTTCCACTTGTCTAAGATCTTATATATATCTGACGGCGTAACGTCAGTATTAATTATCTTATTCAATACCCAAGCCGACAAAACGCCTTAGGTGAGAGCGGTCACCCTGCTTATTGTTTAACAACTTTTGTATAATATCATATACCATATACGCCGTCAATACATTATCTCAATTAATTACTCTTTTCGGTAGACTCGGATTCTGAAGATTCATTTTCAACCGGCGCCGATTTAATCTCATCACTTATTTTTATTCTATCCACCTGATTAGTTACAAGCGTGTTGGATATCTCAAACTTATCAACATCAAAGTCCTCTATTTTGTCGGTATTGGAGCTCTTGCTGTTATACTCATTTACCTTTGCTTTTAAACCTTCTTTGAGGTCGAGAACGGTTCCCTCCAATTTCTTTGTTTCTATATTAAAATAATAAGTTATTTTGGCAGATGCTTCGTTAATATCCACACCGGACAGATTTTTGGTCGCATTTATTATGTAATTTTTTACTGAGTTGTCCAGATCCTTTACGGCCATGTATCTCTCAACGACTTCACATGATGCATTGTTGAATTTCTCCTTATTTTCTTTAAGAAGTAAATCTCCCGCTTTTGTGTTAGTTGAGGTTGGGAAATAATCCGAAGTATTATAGATATTTCTTACATATTTCAGATTATCCGGACTGCTGCCGGTTCCGGTATATACATCTATTTTTTTAGCGTCGTCATCATTTCCCACTATATAAGTTTCTGTATATGTGTTGGTGTTATTTATCTTATCTTCCACATGATCCGTACTTCTTATTCTGCTTTCTTTTGCGGAATCGTCATAATAAACGTAATATTCTCCGGAAATTGAAATATCCGTGTTTTTTGACGCTCCTCCCTGCACTCCGTCATATGCTATTGTTCCTGCGATTGACCTCTGTGATGATTCCGCGGAAGTATTAGCTTTAAAATATTCTGCAATTCTTTTTTCTTCCGCACCGGTATTTTTATTACATCCCGCAAAGGTGACTGCAGATGCGGCAACGATTCCGCCGATCAAAAATATTTTTTTCATAAAACTGTTTCCCCGTTAATAATAAATAATTGTATATCAAATGAAATTACTCTTCTTCAAGCTTCAGAACGCTCATAAATGCCTTTTGAGGAATTTGTACCTTACCGATCTGTCTCATTCGCTTCTTTCCCTCTTTCTGCTTTTCAAGCAGCTTTTTCTTACGGGAAATGTCTCCGCCGTAGCACTTGGCAAGCACATCCTTTCGCATGGCCTTTACTGTTTCTCTCGCTATTACTCTGTTGCCGATTGCAGCCTGAATAGGTACTTCGAAGAGCTGTCTCGGAATTTCTCCTTTAAGCTTTTCGCACATTTTCCGTCCCCTTTCAACGGCACTTCCTTCAAATACAATAAATGAAAGGGCATCCACTTCTTCTTTATTAATGAGAATATCCAGCTTACACAGTTTTGACCGCTTATATCCCGCCAATTCATAGTCAAATGAAGCGTATCCTCTTGAGCGTGATTTTAAAGCGTCAAAAAAGTCATAAATAATTTCGTTGAGCGGAAGTTCGTACTTAACAAGAGCTCTTGTCTGTTCAATATAGTCAACGCCTTCATATATTCCTCGTCTTTCCTGACAGAGTTCCATTATTGTTCCGACATACTCGCTGGTTGTCATTATTTCAGCCTTAACAATCGGTTCTTCCATATATGCAATAGATGATACGTCCGGGAGATTGGAAGGATTTGTAAGATCAAACACCTCTCCGTCCGTTAAATGTACCTTATATACAACTCCGGGAGCCGTTGTAATAAGGTCGAGACCGTATTCTCTCTCAAGTCTCTCCTGAACCACATCCAGGTGAAGCAATCCAAGGAAACCGCATCTGAATCCGAAACCGAGAGCTGCAGATGTCTCCGGCTCATATGACAGCGCCGCATCATTAAGCTGTAATTTTTCAAGAGCATCCCTTAAATCCTGATACTTAGAGCCGTCGGCAGGATATAATCCGCAATAAACCATCGGATTGGTCTTCTTATATCCCGGCAGCGCTTCTGCACAAGGTCTGCCGCTCTCGGTAACAGTATCACCTACGTTTACATCCTTAACGGTTTTAATTGCCGCTGTTATGTAACCTACCATTCCGGCCGTTAATTCATCACTCGGAACCAACTGTCCCGGCTCAAAGTATCCGACTTCAACAACCTCTTCCACTGCGCCTGAAGCCATGAGCTTTATCTTTGTGCCTTTTTTAACCGTCCCTTCCATTATTCGTACAAATATTACGGCACCTTTATATTGATCGTAGTATGAATCAAATATAAGAGCTTTCAGCGGTTCACTCTTATCTCCGCCGGGAGCGGGAATCTTTTTTACAATCATTTCAAGCACCTGATCAATATTAATTCCGTTCTTTGCGGATATCATCGGTGCATCTTCAGCTTCTATTCCTATTACGTCTTCTATTTCTTCCTTTACTCTTTCAGGATCGGCACTCGGAAGATCAATTTTATTAATTACCGGAAGAACTTCCAAGTCATGATCCAATGCCAAATACACATTTGCAAGGGTTTGAGCTTCTATTCCCTGCGCTGCGTCCACAATAAGCAACGCTCCTTCACAGGCGGCAAGAGAACGTGACACTTCGTAGTTAAAATCAACATGTCCCGGAGTATCAATGAGATTAAATGTATACTCCTTGCCGTCGGAGGCTTTATACTTTAACCTTGCGGTTTGAGCCTTTATTGTAATTCCTCTTTCTCTTTCCAGGTCCATGTTGTCAAGCACCTGTTCCTGCATTTCCCTGTCGGATAGAGTTTGAGTCGCTTCTATCAGTCTGTCGGCAAGGGTGGATTTACCGTGATCTATGTGAGCAATTATGCAAAAATTTCTAATATTTTCTTGTATATCTGCCATTTATTATCTCCATTTATAATCGGTCTGCAAAAGAAAAGAGTCGCCTAAAAAAACAAGCGACTCCTTTCTAAAATATATATACAACTGAATTAATCAGTCGTTTTTATTGTTCTGAAGGAATACCGGAACATCAAACTTGCTGTTATTAGACGGTTTAGCAGCTCTTTGCTGTACCATCGCATTTAACTTTTTCTGAGCTTCCTCTGATGCCTTCTTAAGTTCTTCTGCTTCTCTTATTGCTTTTTCTCTTGCTTCGGCTTCCGCGTCCGCTTCCTCTTTCTCAGCTGTCTGAACCTGTGCATCTGTTGATGATACTACTGTATGAGCATGTGATGACACTGTATTGTGTACCTGAGGAGCTGATGATGCAGAGCTCATGTTAGACTTCTTGCTTTCAGCCTCAAGGCTGTCATTGTCCATACCTGTGGCAATAATTGTAATCTTAATGCTGTCTGCGGTTTCATCTGAATCAATACCGAAGATAACATTAACTTCATCACCCACTTCTTCATAGATGTAATCTGTTGCCTCTTCAACATCGGCAAGAGTCGCATTACCTGAAATATTAAGAATAATATTCTTTGCGCCCTCAATAGATGTTTCAAGGAGCGGACTTGATACCGCATTTTTAACTGCCGTAAGCGCCTTATTGTCATCGGATGACTCACCGATACCGATATGAGCAAATCCCTGATCTTTCATTGTTGTCTGAACATCCGCGAAATCCAGGTTCATTGTCGCAGGCTTATTGATAAGATCGGCAATACCGACAACCGACTGATGAAGAACTTCGTCGGCTCTTACCATGGCTTCTTCAAAAGAAATTCCCTTGTCATAAATTTCAAAAATCTTCTGGTTCGGAATAACTATAATTGTATCCACGTTCTCTTTAAGTCTTTCAATTCCCGCAAGAGCGTTTCTCATACGAGGTCTTCCCTCAAACTTAAAAGGTGTTGTTACAACGCCCACAGTAAGGGCTCCCTGCTTTTTAGCTATAGATGCAACAACCGGAGCGGCTCCCGTACCGGTTCCTCCGCCCATTCCGCATGTAACGAATACCATGTCGGCGCCTTCAAGTGCCTTTGCAATTTCATCGGCACTTTCTTCGGCTGCCTTTTCGCCCACTTCGCTCTTGGCTCCGGCTCCGAGACCGTTAGTTGTTTTTGCTCCGATAGGAATGGTTACGCCGGCCTTACACTTCTTGATATCCTGAATATCCGTATTGATTCCGATAAGCTCCGCACTTGTGATTCCCGCTTCCACCATTCTTGATACAGCGTTGTTTCCGCATCCGCCTATACCGACAACTTTTATATTAGCAACCTGTTCTTTCTCATTACTACTTAGTTCAAACAAGGTGTTAACCCTCCTTCAATATTACATCCATTTAACCATATTAAACTAATGATATAATCAATAAACAAATAATTCAATATTTTATGTGGTTTATTTAACAAAAATAATGATATTTATCAAATTTTAATATTTCTTTGCTTATATGTTTCTAAACAAAATATAATCAGATTGCTGATTATATTAAAACCGTATATGTGGTTTCAAAATTATAAATGCTCATCCTCTAACCGCTGCATTATTCTTCGCTTTGAGATACTGTTTCGCTCTCCCCTTCACCGGAAGCCGTATTCTGCTCTCCGGATTCGGCATTTTGATCATTCTCGGATTCCTGTTGCGCATTTTGGGCATTTTCGTCGGTTCCGGACTTTGATTCTTCGGATGACTCTCCGTTTGAATTTTCCACCGTCTTGTCAAATATAATGTTTTTATTACCGCCGTCGTAATCTTCCAAATGAAGTGTTCCGCTAAGGCCTTCTATTTTATTATATAACTTACTGAGTTTGAACACTTTTTCTTCGGCATGTTCCGTAGTGCCCATATTTATATATGCATTATTAATTTGATAGAATATGGCTCCGTCTTTATAAATTATTTTATTAAACTTCAAAGAATATGTACGGGCAAAATGTGCGTAAAGTACAAGAGCATCGTAGGCTTTTTCGTCACTTACATGAGGTCTTGATCCGAGTATAAGGTTGTCAAATGATATTCCTTCTATAAGAGGTGCGTTGTCGTACAAATTGCACGAACTGTCCACGACGTTTCCGGTCTCGTCTATATATTCGTATACGCCTGCGTAATAAAAACTTGCGAGTAATTCCTTTTCATGCACCACAACGTGAATTTTATTCGGCCAGACTATATTTACGTCATAGTCTGAGATGAACGGTATTTCTTTCTTTTTGTTCCCGAATATTGAATAAATAAGCGTATTTGGCTTCCTGCCGTCGAATATATATTCGTTTAACTCCTCTTCATTTGACTTGTTATTTCCTTCATATGTAATCTCCGATGTTTTAAAGAAGAAAAAAACAAATAAAAAAGCTACGGCAATTATGGAAGTTATAAGTGTAAATTTAAAAAGTTTTTTATTCCTTTTTTTTCGTTTTCGACCTATATCAATCTTTACTGAACTCATACGCTTATACCTTTTCCTCAATATCTATTTTCTTTGAGACATTTAACACTAATCCCATTTCAAATAGTAAGAAGAACATTGAAGATCCGCCGTAGCTTATAAACGGAAGTGTTACCCCCGTATTCGGCAGAAGATTAGTAACAACAGCCACGTTGAGAAGCAGCTGAATCGAAATATGGAAAAAAATTGCCATGCATAATAACATATCCGTCTTTGTAGGAGCTCTCATGGCTATAACATATATTCTCCATAACAACAATGCAAATATGGACAGCAGGATAATTGCTCCGAATATACCTACTTCTTCACAAATTACGGCAAATATCATATCGTTCTGTGATTCCGGTATATATCCCAATTTTTGCAGACCTTTTCCGAGTCCCTTGCCTAAAAATCCGCCGGAGCCTATTGCATACAGCGATTGAACCGTCTGATAACCCGTCGTAAGTTCATACTCTTCAGGATGAAGCCAAACCGCTATTCTGTTAAATCTGAAGCTTGCGGAATCTGCCGGCATATTTGAAATTACAATAACCGCTACAATTCCTATTGCCGCTGCGACTCCTATGGCTATCAGATAGTTTTTATGGTTCGGAGACACTATGAACATCATCATAAATACTATTAAGAAAATAATTAAGGCGCTGCTTAAGTTTGAACTTATCACAAATACCAACGCGGCAGGTACAACTCCGATAATCAATATGATTGTAATTCTGGTTTTAAAATTTTTAATATCCCGTCCCGCGGTAATTATCATCGCAACAACCGAAATAATAACCGCAAGCTTAACAAGTTCTGCCGGTTGGAAATTAAAGAATCCGAGTCTTATCCAACGGGTTGCGCCGTTAACGGTCCTTCCGAAAGGAATAAGCATAAACAACAAAAGTATTGACACAAGCAATAAATACCAATGTTTTCGCATCAGAGCATTATAATTAATCATAAAGCCCGCCGCCATTAACACCAGCCCGATTGCAACGAATATTAATTGTCTGTTAAAAAAATAACTCGGATCTCCGTATTCCACGTTGGCAGTATATGAACTTGAACTGTATATCATAATCAGTCCGAATCCAATAATAAGAAAGAGACAAAATACTAATGTATAGTCAAAATGAAATATCCTTTTAAGTTTCTTTCTTTTAACAATTTTACTATCTTTAACAGTTCTTTTTTGCATAATTGCCTCTAAATCTAATTTCTAACCGACTATGTTAAAAACGCAGATATTACCCTCTGACTGCTTTTTTAAATAATCTGCCTCTTTCTTCATAGGATTTAAACATATCCCAGCTTGCACATGCCGGAGACAGCAGTACCGCATCCCCTTCCTCTGAATCCGATTTACATATTGATACGGCCTCTTCCAGAGAATCCGCCGTCTTTATATTTGTAAATCCGTGTTTCAAAGCACATGCCTTTATTTTTTCCGCAGTCGCTCCGATAAGTACGAGTTCCTTTATTTTTCCGTCAAAGCTGTCAATAAAGTCATCATACGTTGAGTTTTTATCATAACCTCCGGCTATCAGCAAAGTCGGACGTGACATTGCCTTTATCGCCTTAACTGAAGCGTCCGTATTGGTACCCTTGGAATCGTTATAATATACAACTCCGTTTATTGTATCTACTTTCTCAATTCTGTGCTCAACGGCCTTAAAAGCTTTCGTAACTTCGATTGCCGTCCCGGAAGGAACCCCCGCCGCTTCGGCTATAGCAAGAGCGGCCATTACATTTTCATAGTTGTGATCACCGATAAGATTTATGTCATCAACATTTAACAGTTTTTCTTCTCTGTCCTCATATATTCTTGATATTACTCTGTCCCTGTAATAATATCCTGTTTTCGGTTTATTAAGCCTTCCAAACCATATAACATGAGCTTTGCATTTTTTCGAGAATTCTCTTAATCTGTCATCATCATAATTCATGACAACAAAATCGTCCTCAGTTTGATTTTTTGTGACATTAAATTTGGCTTCGGCATACGCCTCCATTGTTTTATGTCTGTCCAAATGATCCGGCGTTATGTTCAATATTGCAGCCACATGCGCATGGAATGTATCTATTGTTTCAAGCTGAAAACTGCTTACTTCTATGACCGATATCGAATCATTTTCCGACTTTACTACTTCATCGGTATACGGAAGGCCTATATTACCCGCAACTATGGTATTACTTTTCCATTTTTTCAGTATGTCACCCACAAGGGTTGTCGTTGTCGTTTTGCCGTTAGTTCCCGTTATTGCGACAACAGTGCCCTTTTCGTACATATATCCCAGTTCTATCTCTCCGATAATCTTTACGTTTAAATTGTTTATTTTTACAACCAACGGATTATCCAAAGGTACGCCGGGGCTGATTACTGCCATATCAAATGTCTTAATGTCGTCTTCTCCGATATCCCCGAGCAATATTTCCGCATCTCCGAGAACTTTTCTTATTGCCGACTTGTCTGTTTGCGGATTGCCGTCAAAAAGCGTAACCGCATATCCCTTTGACATAAGAAGTTTAGCGGCATTTATACCGCTTTTACCTGCACCTATTACTAATACTCTGTTATTCATAATTAATTACCCGATTTTATTCTTCTGTTGATGCTTCGGTTTCCAAATGAGTTCCTTCCGGTACATCAATTCCGCCCTCAGTGTTTGAATTTGTATTTTCTTTCTCCGTATTCGTTGCGGTGTTATCTTTAGGTACTCCCAGATACGGAAGCAGTTCCGAAAGCATGTCGTGTGTAAGTTCCTGAACATCCATACCGGATCCGCTGGTTCCGGTCGTTCCGGCTGGTTCATCGATTACCACATATAATACGTATTGAGGATTCTCCGCCGGAGCAAATGCCGCAACCGAAATAAGCCACTTCTTGTCGGAACGAGGCAATTTCTGTGCTGTACCTGTTTTACCTCCCACGGAATATCCGTCGACTTTTACATATTTAACACCGTACTGTTCCACGGCTTCCTTAAGAATTCTTCTTATAATTACCGATGTTGATTCGGTAACTGTTTTTCTTACGGAAACAGGTGCAATACTTTTTATCTTTTCACCCTTTTCATTTTCAACCGATTTTACTATATGAGGCTGATAATATGTTCCTCCGTTTACAAGAGAACAATATGCGGCAGCCATCTGAATCATTGTAACGTCAAAGTTTTGTCCGAATGAGTTGGTTGCCAAATCTGTTTCCGACATCGATTTGGGATTCTGAAGAATACCTCTCTCCTCGCTCGGAAGGTCTATTCCGGTCTTTGAACCGAATCCGAACAGAGATTGATATTTAATCATGTTATCGGTTCCAAGGTTAGCCGCAATTTCCATCATGGCCACGTTACATGAGTCCCCGAGAGCTTCGTCAAGGAATATCTGACCATGTCCGCCGTAAATATGCCTCCAACAGTTAATGGTATAACCGCCTATTGAAAGTGAGCCGCCGCAGAAGAACTGATCTCCGTCATGTACGACTCCCTCTTCCAGTCCGCCCGCAACCGTAATTGATTTAAAAGTGGATCCCGGTTCGTATACATCTGAAACGCAATAGTTTCTCCATAATTTTGCCAGATTTTGGGCTTTCTCTTCTTCACTCATGGCCGCAATCTGTTCATCCGTATATACGGCTTTCAGATCTCTCGGATTATTCAAATCAAAAAACGGATAACTGCTCATGGCAAGCACTTCCCCCGTATTTGGGTTCATGAGAATTGCACCCGTGTTCGGAGAAGGCTTTGCCTCATTATATTTTGCAATATACTTATCAATAATATTTTGAGCACCGTAATCCAAGGTGGTTACGATATTGTTTCCGTCCACTGCAGCTTTAAGATTTTCGGTACGTTCCATGGAATCGTCCACATATGTATATGCAAGTCCGTCGGTTCCCGTCAGATATGAATCATACTTCTTCTCCAATCCGAGTTCTCCGCCGTTATTTTTATTATAGAAACCTATAACATCCGCCGCAAGAGTACCGAAAGGATATACCCTTTTGTAATCGTCCTCAAACCACACGCCATCTATATCTTTATTGTCCTTCGTCTTATCTTTGAATCCGTTTACGACACTTTCTTCAAGGTCTGTCTTTATTTTTCTGTATCTGCTGTCCTTTTGATTGGACAGCACATCCTCTATTTCCTTTTTGTCAACGCCGAAATATTCATTTACCGCATTAACGGTAGCTTCTTTCTTTTTGTCGTCGGAATTAATAACATACGGATCTATTATAAGATTGTATACTTTTTTACTGTACGCAAGAACAGTCCCGTTTCTGTCCAGTATGGAACCTCTCTTACTTGCTATCGTACGGGATGAATAAGCCTGATGGTTAAGTACTATCCTTGAATATTCTTCTCCGTCCGCAATGTTAATAAAAATAACTCTGATAATAAGTACCAAAACAAGTACCATTGCAATTAAAAAGGCAATGCCTGATTTGGTTTTTATCCTTCCAAGCATCGCCTTGCTATATTGTGAATAATCGTCACGCTTTTTCATTTTATACCTATCATATCTGAATCAATTACCCGGAATATTTTGATATTGCCTTATATATCCCAATGTGCCGCCGTCATATTCTACAATACTGTCAGAATCAGGATATTTCATGCCGTATTCATTAACGGCTTTGTCGTATATTTCCTGATAATTAATATCAGATTCTAAATCAACCTGTTTTTCATTGTTATTGGTGGTTATTGTATTAAGCTCTTCCTGAAGAGAATTAATTTCCGATGTGCTTGTTATGAGATCTGAACGAAGATTGAGATAGTTTACACCCAACACAATGGCAATTGCGGTTATTACCGTTACTATGCCAAATAAAACCAAACTGCGTCGATTGGCTCTCGCAGCTCTCTTTCTCGGTGATATGGGAATTCGACTTCTTCTTTTAGTCTGCGTCCCCACATTGATTGACGGAGCTTCAGAACCGCTTAAATATGTATTATATCCTCCGCCGATATTAGTTCCGTCTGTCATCTTTCTTCTCCTTGATACATAACTCTTTCAAACACCCTGAGCTTGGCACTTTTTGCCCTGCTGTTATGTTCTAATTCTTCCTCGCTCGGAACAATCGCTTTCTTTGTAATAACCGTCCCTTTTGATTTTTTCCCGCATACGCATACCGGAAAATCACTCGGACATGTACACGGATTTTGCGCATTTCTAAATGCGTTTTTTACTATCCTGTCTTCAAGTGAATGAAATGTGATTATGCTGAGTCTCCCCTTATCGTTAAGCAAATCTATCATCTTCGGTATAACGCCTTCAAGTCTGTTCAACTCATCATTTAAGGCAATTCTGAGCGCCTGAAATGTTCTTTTTGACGGATGTCCGCCCGTCGCCAGACTTTTTGCCGGCATGGATTTTCTTATAATATCATTTAATTCAAATGTTGTTTCTATTCTTTTATTTTTTCTTGCTAAATCAATGTTATGCGCAATTTTTCGCGCATATTTTTCTTCGCCGTATTCTTTAATGATTTTTGTCAATGATTCTACAGATTCTTCATTGACAATATCTGCGGCTGTTCTTTGAACCCTATTGTCCATTCTCATGTCGAGAGGAGCATCGAATCTGTACGAAAAACCTCTCTCCGGTACATCCAACTGGTGTGACGAAACACCTAAGTCCAACATTATGCCGTCAACACCGGTAATTCCGTGTTCCCTCAGTTTCTCCGGCATATATTCAAAATTACTGTGAATGAAAATTGTTCCCGGTCTGTATTCATCAAGCTTTTTTGATGAACTCTCTATGGCTTCCGCATCCTGATCAAAACAAATAAGCCTTCCCGACGGACCCAGCCGCTTGAGAATTTCCATTGAATGACCCGCACCGCCTAATGTTCCGTCAACATATGTCCCGTCAGGTTTAATATTCAAACTGTTAATTGTTTCATCTCTCATCACGGGAATATGAGAAAACTCCATTACAACCTCCAAAACATTACCGGGCCCTGTTAAATTGAGAAGCCCAGTTCTTCCATATCACTGAGAACCGCATCAATATCATCTCCTATGGAGTTTACATTGGTTTCCCAACGCTCCTTACTCCATACTTCAATCTTATTTCCCATACCCACCAGACATACGTCTTTGTCCAGCGCGGCATATTCTCTAAGAGTTGCAGGTATCAAAACTCTCCCCTGTTTATCAGGTTCAACCACGGTAACGCCTGCATGAAAGAATCTGTTGAGCTGTCTTGTTCCTTTGTTAATAAGCGGCAAACTTTGCAATTTGCTGTCAAATGCGGCCCATTCTTCTTCTGTATACACAAACAGGCACCCATCCAGCCCTCTGGTGATGACAAAGCTCCCCCCAGATACTTCATCACGAAACTTAGAAGGCATTATAATACGCCCTTTTGCATCTATGGAATGTATATATTCACCCATAAACATATAAAGCATGCCCCCTTAAGTCATTCAGGACCATGTATCACCACAGTCCTCCACCATCTGCTACTTTTTACCACTTTTCTATATATTCTATAACATATGGCTAAAATTACAAGTTTTAATTTGACCGTATACTGTACATTTGTATGAGAAAACCTTTGTTTTTGCCTATATATCGTAATAAGCATGGCAAATATCACCATATATTGTGTCAACATGTGCATAACGCTTCTTTTTCGTTAAATTATTAAATTTTTATATACAATTTCATCTTTCCCTTGCATCATTTTACAGGCAAAAAAAAGACAGCCGTTTCACATTAACGACCGTCTTTTATATGTTATTTAAATTCCTGATTATCCTGTTTTTGTATTCCCACCGCCCTGTATGCTTTATCGGTGGCAATTCTTCCGGTTCTTGTTCTGCTTATATATTCATTTTGAACAAGATACGGTTCATATACATCCTCAAGAGTTCCGGCATCCTCCCCCAATGCGGCGGCCAATGCCTCTATCCCGACGGGACCTCCTGAGAACTGGGAAATAATTTTTTCCAATATCTTTCTGTCGCTCTTATCAAGTCCGTTTGAATCCACCTCAAGAAGATTTAATCCGTAATCAGCGGCTTCTTTTGTGATTCTTCCGTCAAATCTGACCTGTGCGTAATCTCTTATTCTTTTTAAAAGTCTGTTGGCAAGTCTCGGCGTCCCTCTTGATCTCCTTGCAAGTTCAAATGCGCCGTCGTCATCTATATCTATTCCCAATACATATGCCGAACGAATTATAATGTCCTTCAGCTCATCGACCGAATAATATTCAAGCCTGTCAATTATTCCGAACCTGTCTCTGAGAGGAGCCGAAAGAAGTCCTGCTCTTGTTGTTGCTCCCACAAGGGTAAATTTGGGTAAATCTATTCTTATTGAACGGGCAGCTCCGCCCTTGCCGATAATAATATCAATACAAAAATCTTCCATGGCGGGATACAAAACCTCTTCCACCTGTCGGTTCAATCTGTGTATTTCATCAATAAAAAGAACATCTCCTTCAGACAGTCCGTTAAGTATCGCCGCCAGCTCTCCCGGTCTCTCTATTGCGGGACCGCTGGTTATTTTCATATTTGTCCCCATTTCCGACGCTATTATTCCGGACAGTGTGGTTTTGCCCAATCCCGGCGGACCGTATAACAATACATGATCCAATGCCTCGTTACGAAGTTTTGCGGCCTCCATATATACACTGAGATTATCTCTGACCTTCTTTTGTCCTATATATTCTTTTAAAGTTTTAGGCCTGAGAAGAGTTTCATTGCCTTCATCTTCCGGAATAATCTCTGTTGAAATTATCCTATTATCCATTTTTTCTCCTTAATAATATGATACTGTTCATATTATGATAAATGCTTTAATGCCTCTTTTATAAGCGATTCATCATTCAGTTCTTCGTAATTGTCTACCTGCTTAACAGCCTTCGCAGCTTCACTGCAGCTGAATCCGAGAGACACCAACGCCGAAATGACTGAATTTACGCTGTCAGTCCTGCCCGTATCCGTATCGGAGCAATCCGTGAAATGTTCTTCTTCAATTACCGCATTAACCTTGTCTCTGAGCTCCAGAACTATCCTCTCCGCAGATTTTTTTCCGATACCGGGAGCTTTTGATATGGTTTTATAATCCTCCGAAGCAACCGCAAGACGTAATTCGTTAGGAGTTATTGCGGAGAGGATCCCCAGGGCACTTTTTGTTCCTATGCCGTTAACATTTATCAAAAGCTTAAAAACATCCAAATCATCCCTTGTCATGAAGCCGTAAAGCGCAATTGCATCTTCTCTTACATATGTATATGTATATACCTTAACTTCGCTTCCTATGTCCGGAAGCGAAGTAATTATACTTCCCGGAACATTAATGTTTACTCCGATTCCGCTTTTATCTATAATGATTGAGTCCTGCCCGATATCTGCAAGCACTCCCTTTACATATGCTATCAAAACCTAAACCTTTCTTTAATGAGATACTTTAATATACACTTTAATTCGAACTTCCCGAAATATGATTAATAAACTGTTCGGCTGTTCTTCCGGAAATGCCTCCGTTTCTGATTCCCCATGCATTCGCCTTTCTGTGCAATTCCGAAGGATCCTCGTGTATACCGTTTAATGCGGCAAGATGATCTACTATCTCAAGATATTCAAGGGGTGTAGGCTTGCCGTAATTAATCTTTATTCCGAACCTGTTAACCAATGACATTTTTTCCTCTACCGTATCAGAGCGGTGGATGTCATCCGTATGTTCCATGTCATTCTTATCTTTCCATGTTTCTTTTATTAAATGTCTCCTGTTCGATGTAGCATAAATCAGTATGTTTTCCGGCTTTGTTTCAACTCCGCCTTCCATTACGGCCTTTAAAAACTTATATTCTGTTTCATTGTCTTCAAAAGAAAGATCATCCATATATATAATGAACTTATATCCTCTGTTTTTTATTCTGCTTATTATTCCGGATATATATTTAAATTGATGCTTATATATCTCAATCATTCTTAAGCCTCTGTTATAATATTCATTTACTATGGCTTTAACGGAAGTAGACTTTCCCGTTCCGCTGTCTCCGTACAAAAGAACATTGTTTGCTTTTTTCCCGTTTAGGAAATTCTCCGTATTTTCGGTAAGCATCTGCTTTTGTCTGTGATATCCGACAAGATCGTTTAACATTACTCTTTCCATGTTGCTTACGGAAATAAAATCGAAATCATTATCTCCCTTTTCTCTGATTCTGAATGCCTTGTTAAGTCCGAAAAGACCTACTCCCACGTTTTTGTAGAATTCGGTAACAATGTTAAAAAATTCTTCATCCGACAGAGCGCCAGCAAGTGTATTGCTTAATTTCCTTACACATTCACTTATGTCTCTGTTATACATCAGCTCATGTTTTTTTATTGATTTGTAATTGCAAATCTTGGAAAAACAATTTATATCCAGGTATTCTTCCAAACCGGAAAAATCAAACGAAAACAATTTTCTGAATATACCGAAATCATTCACGGCAAAATCATTGACGGTTCCGTCTTTTGCTCCCTGTTTTTCGGTTACGATACTGAATGAATTCTCGTCGGTAATAATGAGATACGTTAAATAATTTTGCCACAAATTGCCGTCAAATCCGTTTGTTGTGGATATTTTCAAAATATTATTAATCACATCGTAAACTTCTTTTATCAGAGTCGGTTTTCCTGATTTCTTATTTACCTTTTTAGAATGTTTATATTTTTCATATTTATTGTATATACATGATAATCTGTCTAAAACGGTGCCCTTCGCCGCTACATGATTATACATAATAAATTGTGATGTTAAATTGTACATATGACATAATTCTCCTTATTATTTACAGCTGCATGCAAATAACATATTTATTGATGTCCCGATATTATAGCACAATTTCGAATAAATGTTTATATATGCGTTATTGCGCAGTCAAAAAAGGTATAATTATGAACAAATTATGTACAAAATTTGAATTTGAATTGACACTATGGCATATAATGTTATACTTGTAACGAAATTGATAATTAAATGTGAATAAATTATGTACAACAGAGGTTTAGTATATGCAAACAGAATTAGTAGGCGTAATCAGTATCATACTCACCATAATGGTGATTGCCATGTTCGGTTACCAGATGTTCTATATTCTCGTTGCGCTTGTCGATGAGATAAAGACAAGAATACAGAAGAATAACAGATACAAGGCCATACTTAACGGCACGGCAAAAGCCGAAGATTTTATTGAAAAGGACGGAGAACCACATAAGTTCGGTTTTATAATTGCTGCCCGTAATGAGGAAAATGTTATTGCCAATTTGATAGAAAGTATCAAAGAACAAAATTATCCCGGCGAACTTATAGACATTTTTGTGGTTGCGGATAACTGTACCGACAATACCGCTTCCGTTGCCAAAGATGCCGGAGCCGTGGTATACGAAAGATTTAATGACAAGCAGGTCGGCAAATCATATGCTCTTGACTTTGTCTTCAACAAAATAAAGGATGATTACGGTTCATACAGAGCATATGACGGCTATTTTATTTTTGATGCGGACAATATTGTAGGGAAAAACTTTACACGTGCCATGAACAATGAGTTCTGCAAAGGCTACAGAGTTGTAACGGGATACAGAAATTCAAAAAATTTCGATACAAACTGGATAACAGCCGGATATTCAATTGCCTTTATGCGTGAAGCAAAGTACCTTAACAATTCCCGCAAGCTCCTTAAATCCAGTGCAATGGTATCAGGTACCGGATACATGGTAAGCAGTGAAATCATCGAAGAAAACAACGGCTGGCATTTCAATCTTATGACGGAAGATATCCAATTATCGGCACATCTCATATCAAATGATGAGAAAATAGGATATGCAAAAGATGCAATGTTCTATGACGAACAGCCTTCTTCATTTATGCAGTCATGGCACCAGCGTCTGCGTTGGACAAAGGGCTTCTACCAGGTTCAATGGCATTACGGATATAAATTATTTAAGCGTTTTTTCACAAAACCGTCCATGATGCTTTCCAAGTACGATGCCTTTATGACCCTTGCTCCGTCCACTATTTTTACGCTGATAAGTGCTGCCCTTACGATTATATCCGTAGCTCTTAATATTAAAGACGTGGAAATGGCCATGTCCATGGCGCCTGAGACCTTCATGGCAATGGGCACGGGCGTAATACAATTTTATCTTATTACATTTGTATGGGGATTATTCACCATAATAACCGAATGGGACAAGATAGTTGCACCGAACGGCAAAAAAATACTGTACCTGTTCACATATCCCTTATTTATGTTTACATATGTTCCTATGGCATTCTTTGCGTTATTTACCAAAGTTACATGGAAACCTATTAAACATACGGTCAGTAAAACCGCGTCGGATTTCAACAACGAAAAAGCTGAATTTGTAAAATAATAATCTTATATTATATAAAACCTGTCGAAACGAGGTGTATCCCGATTATCGGATTTTCGGTCTGACAATCGGATGTCGGTTCAAGCCTCGTTATCGGCAGTTTTTTAATGTTGTACGGTAACCGTATATTTGAAATCCCTTTCTTAAAGTCTTACGGGATTTTTTGCAATTCAATGTCTTATTTGATTTTCTAAAATAATCTTTAAATTAATGTAAATTACTTTTGACCATCACTTAATAATATTTTATAATTAGCATATAAATTTTATTTTAGGAGAGGATTATTACTATGCATTCAAAAGTATCATCTTTAATTAACGATCAGATTAACAATGAACTTTTTTCATCTTATGTTTATCTTGATATTGCCAACTATTATGAAGCAAAGGGTCTTGACGGATTTGCCAACTGGTTCGAAATCCAGGCAAAGGAAGAACTTGACCATGCGCTTATTTTATACAAATATCTCCAAAACAACGGTGAGAAGGTAACATTTGAAGCAATTAAGAAGCCTGACTGTAAGTTTGACGACAATATGGCTCCTATTAAGGAAGCTCTTCGTCATGAAAAGTTTATTACGGCAAGCATCAATAATATTTATGCTGCTGCCAACAGCGACAACGATTACAGAACAATGCAGCTTCTTGACTGGTTTGTTAAAGAGCAGGGTGAAGAAGAGAAAAATGCTTCCGATCTCGTTACAAAAATGGAATTATTCGGTGATGATTCAAGAGCACTTTACATGCTCAACAGTGAATTAAAAGGTCGTGTATACTCACCTGCTTCACTTCAGATCTGATCCCCATAATAAATAATATATAAGGAGGAATACGATATGGTTTTAAACACAAACATGAAATGCGAAAAAATCTTTGCAATGGTAATGTCTGCAGTAGGATTAATATTCTGTATAGTAGGCTTTGCCGGAACTGTTTCAATCGCCTCTTACGTAGGCACCGTTACAGTTATACCTTTACCTGTTATGCTTGTAGGTATGATATTCAGCCTGATCGGTTTATCATATGCCGGAGCAATAGGAAGTAAGGGCAGATGGACACCTTCGGTAATTATTTCATTCTGTATGGGTCTTGCTACATTTGTCGCTAACTTATACCTTATATTTACCGCAGCTAAATTTGCCGTTATTTTACATACAGTACACAGCATTTTTTAATATTACGTAATAAAAGGATTGTATATCAGTTTACTGTAGTTACAGCAAGCCGATATGCAATCCTTTTTTATTTAAAATTATTCGAGCCTCATAAGTCATTTTTTTGCCGATTTACGGATTATGCGTGACAGCGGACTTTTACCGCCCTAATACGCAAAATATCGGTATTAAACTGATTGAGCTTTAATATCATATTTTTGCAAGAGCCTGTTCAATATCCTCAATTATATCGTCAACATTTTCAAGCCCCACAGATAATCTCACCATTCCCGGTTCTATTCCCGCAAGTACAAGCTGTTCATCAGAGAGCTGTCTGTGAGTTTCGCTTGCCGGATGAAGCACACATGTACGAATGTCCGCAACATGAACTTCATTTGACGCAAGTTTTAAAGAATCCATGAATTTTATGGCATTATCCCTTCCGCCCTTAATTACAAAAGAAATAACTCCGCTTGATCCTTTAAGATATTTACGTGCGAGTTCATGGTTTTCATCGGATTCCAATCCAGGGTATCTAACCGATTCTATTTTATCTGATTTTTCCAGATATTCAGCCACCTTTAATGCGTTTTCACAATATCTTTCCATACGTACCGCAAGTGTTTCCAGACCGAGGTTAAGGAGAAATGCGGAATGTGCGGCAGGATAAACGCCGAAATCTCGCATAAGCTGCATTCTTGCTTTGATAATGTATGCGGCCTTTCCGTATGTTTCCGTATATGATATTCCGTGATATGTAATATCAGGCTCCGTAAGATCCGGGAAATTGCCGTTAGTCCAATCGAACTTACCGCTGTCTACAATGACGCCTCCGACCTGAACCGCATGACCGTCCATATACTTTGTTGTTGAATGAATGACTATGTCGGCACCGTAATCAAACGGCTTGCAAAGTATAGGAGTGGCAAATGTATTATCTACAATAAGAGGCACTCCGTGTTTATGAGCAATATTTGCAAATCTCTCTATGTCAAGAACCGTAAGAGCCGGATTTGCAATGGTTTCACCGAATACCGCCTTTGTATTCGGTTTGAATAATGCGTCAATCTCCTCATCGCTCATGCCTTTTTCGATATAAATACACTCTATTCCCAGCTTCTTTATTGTATGCGAGAATAAATTAATCGTTCCTCCGTATATTTCGGCCGCTGCCAATATACTGTCTCCGGCCTTGCATATATTGAGAATCGAAAGGAGAGATGCAGCCTGTCCCGAAGTGGTACACATGGCGCCTATTCCCCCTTCAAGTTCAGCTATTTTTTCTTCCACTGCCATTACCGTAGGATTGGCAAATCTTGAATAAATAAGTGATTTTGTCGGTTCGTCGAAAACCGATGCCACTTCTTCCGTAGAATCATAGACATATGTGGTACTCTGTACAATTGGAACCACTCTCGGCTCACCGTTTTTCGGCGTATATCCTGCATGCAAACATTTAGTTTCATCTCTCATAAAAATATCCTCCAACCTGTAACAGTAAATTTAATACCTATCTTTTTTCTATGTATATGGTATCACTTTTATTTATTAATAAATAATATCTTAAACTAATCACTATATATAGTTTTAAACTATATCAAAATGTTTATCCTATAACAAAATTCCCGTTATTTTATAAGCATTGCATCACCGAAACTAAAAAATCTGTATTTATTATTTACGGCTTCCCTATATGCGTTTAATACATTTTCCCTGCCTGCAAGAGCCGAAACAAGCATGATAAGGGTTGATTTAGGAAGATGAAAGTTTGTAATAAGAGCATCTACCGCCTTGAACTTATAACCGGGATATATAAATATTTCCGTTTCTCCGCTTCCTGCATGTATTACACCGTTTTCATCCGTAACGGATTCCAATGTTCTTGTGGAAGTTGTTCCGACGGATATTATTCTTCCTCCGGCAGCCTTCGTATCATTAAGTATCTTTGCGGTTTCTTCGCTCACTTCGTAATACTCTGAATGCATTTTGTGATCCAATATATTCTCCACCTGCACCGGTCTGAATGTTCCCAGTCCCACATGAAGCGTAACCGATACTATCTTTACTCCCTTTTCCTTTATCTTTTCCAAAAGGTCCTTTGTAAAATGAAGACCTGCCGTAGGCGCCGCCGCTGAGCCTTCTATTTTAGCGTAAACTGTCTGATATCTGTTCTTATCTTCAAGTCTGTGAGTAATATACGGCGGCAGCGGCATCTGACCCAGCTTATCCAGTATTTCTTCAAATATACCGTCATACTCAAATTCAACGATTCGATTGCCGTCGTCTTTTACCTCCGTAACCCTGCATAAAAGCTCAAAATCATATTCGCCTTCTCCTCCGAAGATGATTTCGTCACCCACTCTTGCCTTTTTGCCCGGTCGTGTAAGAACTTCCCATTTTGACTTTTCATCTTCAAGCCTTTTAAGAAGTAATACTTCTACTACTCCTCCCGTTTTTTTCCTGCCTATTAATCTCGCGGGTATTACCTTCGTATTATTTATGCAAAGACAGTCTCCGGGATTTAGAAAATCAATTACTTCTTTAAATACATGATGACTTGTTTTACCCGTATTTTTATCCAATACCAAAAGCTTTGATGACGATCTGTCCGCAAGCGGATCCTGTGCAATCTGCTCTTCGGGAAGAAAATAATCATAATCACTTACATTTAACTTATCCATAGCAGCCTCTCTTCATTAATTCAATTCTATCAGTATAATTCATAATACTGTTTTTTTACAGTACTTAATACTTCTTATTATCCGCGCATTATAAAAAAACGTTATCGTTACTTTTTTTGCGTTTTATTTAACAATATAATCAGCATTTTTATTTCCGATAGTGTAAAATATAATTCACTTACATCTGTTTGGAAAGGATATTGCAATGTTATCTGTCATTATTCCATCATATAATGAAGAAAAAATAATTAAAAAAACAGCGGAAACCATTACATCCATACTTCGCGATAATAATATCGAATATGAAATAATATTTGTTAATGACGGATCGTCAGACGGTACATGGACTGTAATAGAACAACTTTCTTATGACAATCCCGATATTAAAGGTGTCTGTTTCTCAAGAAATTTCGGAAAAGAATCCGCCATATTCGCAGGGCTCGCCGAATGCATCGGAGACGCTTGTGTCGTTATCGACTGCGACCTGCAGCATCCTCCCGAAAAGATTCCCGAAATGTATAAATTGTGGAAGGACGGTTACGAAATAGTCGAAGGCGTTAAATCATACAGGGGTGAAGAAAAAATAACTCACAGCCTTGCCGCCAACCGCTTTTATAAAATAATGAGCAAGGAAACGGGAACTGATATGTCCGACTCCTCGGACTATAAGCTATTAGACAGAAAAGTTATTAATACATTGCTGAATATGCCTGAAAAAAATACTTTCTTCAGAGCTCTGTCCTCTTGGGTGGGTTTTAAAAAAACATCCGTACGATATAAAGTCGCAAAACGTGAAGGCGGTGAGTCGAAGTGGAGCAGAATGTCTCTTATAAAATATGCTCTTTCCAATATTACGTCATTTACAACAAGACCCATGTACATAATATTGTACTGCGGCATTGCCGTGCTTATTATGGGTATTGTCCTGAGCATAATTGCACTTGTACAGAAATTTACCGGCAATTCAATAGGAGGATTTACAACCGTAATTATTCTCCTCTGTTTTACAAGCAGTGTAATAATGCTCAGCATAGGTGTGATAGGATATTATATTGCAAAAATATATGAAGAAGTAAAAGGAAGACCCCGATATATAATTTCATCTAAAACCGAAGTCAATAACAGATATAAAAGCGAAAGCACAACAGAGAAATGTGACGAATAACAGTCCTGCGGAAATGACATGAATCCCCGTGTCGGATCGAATTACAGCATTTTCCGAATATAATACTTAATAATAAAACGCTCAGCCCGTATATGTTACTCTTATATAACATATACGGGCTGAGCATATTTTTGTCATATCATTATGAACAACGGATTAAGCCTGATTCTACAGACCGGTATCCTTTAATTGTACGTCAAAAGTAAACCGACAATATTAATTATCAAAACTGCCGTTACTTTCTGAGTTCCGCGCCAAACGCTTCAAGTTTACCGATTATATTGTTCATTGTATTGTTTATTTCTTCATCGGAAAGGGTTCTGTCCTTAGCTCTCAGAGTTATTGAGAAGGCAACGGACTTAAGTCCCGTATCGATTCTGTCTCCCTCGTATACATCAAACAGCTTAACATCTTCAAGCAAATCTCCGCCGCCTTCAATAATCACTGATTCAATTCCTCCGACGGGAACGGTTCTCTCAACCGTTAAACTGAGATCTCTTTTTACAGCCGGGAAGTTGGCGATACCTGCGTACTTTATATCGAATGAAGCGTAATCATACAGTGTTTCGGTATCGATAACAGCCATATATACCTCTGTATCAATATTGTAATTGTCCGCCACATCCGGATGAATCTGTCCGAGATATCCAATGTATTTATCGCCGTAATAAATGTCCGCCTGACGTCCCGGATGAATAAACGGTCTTCTCGATGTTGCTTTATATGTGACTCTCTTATTCATCCTAAGAGATTCGAATACATTTTCAACATCACCCTTTAATGTGTAGAAATCTCCGTTACCGTAAAATGCCATGGTAAGTTTTTCAAGCTCCGTCGGAAGAGCATTTTTATCTTCCGTAGGAATATATACTTTCGCATATTCAAATAATTTCACATTTGAATTGTTCCTGTTATAATTTGTGGAAATACTTGTAAGCATACCGTTAACAGGCAGTGTACGCATAATGGAATAATCTTCTCCCAGAGGATTAAAGATTTCAACGGTTTTTCTTGCGGCGGCAACCTTTAAAAGCTTTAATTTATCAAATACTTTCGGACTTTCGAAGGAATATGTCATTATCTGTGAATATCCGCTTGCAAGAAGACTGTCCATGGCAGTATTTTTAATTCTCTCTTCAACCGAAATCCCACCTATTTCAAGACCTGCATTGCTTCCCTTCGGAATAGTTGTCGGAATATTCTTATATCCGAAAAATCTGGCAACTTCCTCAGCAATATCGGCATCGTTGTTCAAATCCTGTCTGAACGTAGGAATAATAAGACTGTTATTCTTCTCATCATATTCGATTTCAATATTGTTAAGGTAACCGAGCATATCTTCTTTTGATATATCAGTTCCGAGAAGTCTGTTGTAACTTTCCGGTTCAAATTCGATTATCTTCTTAACCGCCGGATTAGGATATATATCAATACATCCTCCGACAACTTCACCCGCTCCTAATTCTTCAATAAGCGCACATGCCCTGTTCATGGCATAGAGAGCAAGTTCCGGATCAAGTCCCTTTTCAAATTTGCCCGATGCATCCGTTCTCATGGAAAGTCTCTTAGCTGACTTTCTGATGTTTGTACCGTTAAAAGTGGCAGCCTCAAAAATAACTGTTTCCGCATCTTCCGTTATTTTTGAATTCTCGCCGCCCATAATGCCTGCAATACCTATGGCTCCTTCGCCGTCATTTATCATAAGTATATCTTTGTCAAGCTTTCTCTCCGCTTCGTCAAGAGTCTTAAATATCTCTCCGTCATTTGCCCTTGCAACAATAATCTCTTTACCGCGAATCGTGTTGTAATCAAATGCATGCATAGGCTGACCGGTTTCAACCATTACATAATTTGTAATATCCACTATGTTATTTATCGGTCTGATACCGCTTGCAATAAGTCTGTCCTGTATCCATAAAGGAGAAGGAGCGATTTTAATGTTTTTTACTGCTCTTGATACATATCTTGAACAAAGGTCCGTATCCTTTACGGTTACCTTAATGTAATCGTTTATGTTTTCTCCGTTTCCGGTTTCAGGAACAACCGGAGGAACAAACTTAAGATTAAATGTGGCAGCTGCCTCCCTCGCAATTCCGATAACGCTGTAACAGTCCACTCTGTTGTTGGTAATCTCGTATTCTGTGATCGTATCTCTTAGTCCGAGCTTCTCTATTGCGTCGTCACCCGGCTTTACGTCTCTTACAGATCCTTCACAATTAAATACATATATTCCGTCTTCCGGAGCTTCCGGATACTGATCTCTGCTTGCGCCGAGTTCTTCAATTCCGCACATCATACCGTCAGATTCTATTCCGCGAAGTTTACCTTTTTTTATTTTAATCCCGTCTTCATATGTTTTAGGATCTCCGTGTGCAGCCGCAACCTTTCCGCCGCTTAATACTACAGGCACAAGCTGTCCTGTTTCAACATTCCCTGCCCCCGTTACGATTTGTATTATTTCGTTTCCGATATTTACTTTGCAAACCTTAAGTTTATCTGCATCGGGATGTTTTTCAATGCTTACAATCTCACCGACCGTTATTTTTTCAAGGTTTTTGTCTAATCTTTTGTAATTCTCGACCTTGGTTCCCGAAAGAGTCATTGCATCGGCATAATCCTTATCCGATATATTCTCTAATCCCGGAACCAAAGCATTTAACCATCTCTTTGAAGTATCCATATATATTCCTCTTAATTCCGCATTCGGTACTGTACCTGTGATTTCCTAATATAATATTACAGTCCGTATTAAAATTGCTTTAAAAATCTCACATCATTTTCGTAAAGCAGCCTCATATCGTCTATTTCATATTTTAAAAGCGCAATTCTCTCAAGACCGATACCAAATGCAAAACCCGAATATTTTTTTCTGTCCACATTACATCTGTCAAGCACATTCGGATGAATCATTCCGCAGCCGAGAATTTCTATCCAACCTTCGCCCTTACACATTCTGCATCCTTTGCCGCCGCATTTAAAGCATGTAACGTCCATTTCGGCGCTCGGTTCCGTAAACGGGAAATGATGAGGTCTGAACTTAACTTTTGTATTTTCTCCGAACATTTTCTTTGCAAACGCTTCAAGA
Organism: Howardella ureilytica; assembly: GCF_054657495.1. NCBI lineage: Bacteria > Bacillati > Bacillota > Clostridia > Eubacteriales > Howardella > Howardella ureilytica. The sequence goes on from NZ_BAAHYP010000001.1 coordinate 77,332, forward strand.
GTACCTTTAAGATCAGCGAATGTAATTCCCTCATCGATTACCATTCCTTCAACCTGATGGAAACAAGGGGAATGTGTCGCATCTACTTCATCGGATCTGAATACGCGTCCGGGAGCAATCATTCTGATAGGAATTTTCCCTTTTTCCATCTCGCGAACCTGAACAGGAGAAGTTTGAGTTCTCAAAACGATATCTTCATTAATGTAAAATGTGTCCTGCTCGTCCTTTGCGGGATGATCGGCAGGTATGTTGAGAGCTTCAAAGTTGTAATAGTCATATTCCACCTCAGGTCCGAATACAACCTTATATCCCAAACCGGTAAATATTCTCTCTATTTCTTCCAATGCAACCTGATTCGGATGCTTATGTCCCCTTTCGGACTTCTTTGCCGGAAGAGTAACGTCAATGGTCTCCTCCTCAAGCTGTCTCTGTCTTATCTCTCTTTTTATTCGTGTGGTTGTTGAAGAAATAAGCTCTTCCACTTCATTTCGGAGTTCATTAACCAACTGACCGAATTTAGGTTTCTCTTCCTTCGGAATATCCTTCATGGACTTCATTATTTCCGTCAGTTCACCCTTTTTTCCGATTGTCTTTACTCTTAAATCATTGAGAAATTCCAACGTTGCGGCATTTTTTATTGCGTCCGTAACTCTGTCTCGAATTTCTTTTATTTTGTTTTCTATTGTACTCATACTCTTCTCCATAACAGGTTAGATTGTAGTCTTTTTCTTGTATTCCCGCTTTAATTCAGATATAAGCGTGTTTCCCTTATCACTTAAATTGTTGATATTTATTCTGCTCAAATTATCAAAGTCAGCAAGCATATTTTTAATCTGCTCATATTCGACCGGAGAAATATCCTGGTCGCTTTTTGTATCCGACAACAGCCTTGATATGATTATCTTATGTATCAGCGTATCGTCCCGGCTGTTTTTATATGATTCCTCAAAACATTCCGCTGCCTGCCTGTACATAAACAAATTGGCATATGCAATACCCAGTGCATTATACACATCCGGTATAAAACTTATCGGAAGAGTCGGATCATTTTGTTCCTTTGTAAGATTATTTAATATCGGAACAGCTCTTCCGAACATATTATTGGATATAAAGGCCTTGGCTATTGAATATAATCTCAGCCTCGGATCTGCCGTCTCCATTGAGTCTAAAACGGGTTCTATCTTTTTTATATCTTCTTCGGAATAATAATCAACCAGCTTAAAAAGCGATAATAATATAAAGTTTAGGGACGCTCCGTTTTTAATCTGCCTGTATAATTTATCAGCCAAATCTTTTAACTTCAAATCATTCGCAATAAATTCCAGCAATTCCGAATTAAAGAATGTCCTTTGCATAAGAAAAATATTGCAATAAATATAATAACAGAGTTCCTCTGCGGAATGTATCCTTACTCCGGTTTCGGCGAGAGAAAATCCCGTTTCGCTCCTTATTCCGTTCGTTAACAGCACACTGCAGGGCATACTCGTTTCCGCATTCTCTTCAATATTAAAATCAAATGTGCGTGTAACCGTTTTACCCGACGATTTAAATATGTCTCCGAAGCCCAGGTCACTTATTGAAAATGTACACATATCCTCATTTTTAAATGATAATGACACTCTGACTCTTGTTGTCTTATTTTCTCTTACCGGAAATTCACTCAGATCTATAACTACTCTTCTCGGCGTTTTGCCTATGGGCGTAATGTATATCTGCATTGCATTTCTGTCCGTAAGAATACATTCAAATGAAGTTTCCTGTGAATCCGTATTTTTGCCCAGAGAAACTATCTCTATGTTCTCTTTTTCATTTTCTCTCAAAACACTTAGCGCAATCGAAACCGTCGTCCTGTTTTTACATGCAAGAACAGTTCCGTAAACGGAATTTCTCCCTATCGGGGTATTCATGTTTTTTATTGATCCGGACTTGCTGAACGGATTATATGCCGGCAATATACATGAAGTTGCCATAATGCATGCGCCTTTAACAAACAGATTCTGTCCCGCAAATATCCTGACTCCTCTTCCGTTTAATGATTTAACGATGTTTTCGGATATATTATCTCTGTCAAATCCCGGTCCCGTAAGGTATACGCTTGAAACTCTTTGCTCTTTTTCAAATGATTTGAAAAAGTCCGCAATCTTATCTTCAACAACCGAGATATCCAATTCACCTGATGCCACGGCACAAATATCTTTGTCATTAAGAACACGGATTTCATTCCCTATTACATTATAGCCCTTGTAAAATATAGTTCTTAATGTCGTGGATTCGATTCCGTATTCGGTATAATTCAGCAATCTTGTGCCATATAAAACGGCTTCCGGAATATCGTATGTATAATACGCAAATGCCTCCTCTTCACCGGCTAATATATACTGTTCCCTGTTAAGGCCCAATATTTTTAAGGCTTCTTTGAAGATTCTCCTGTTTTCTTCCGTATATCTGTGAATAACAATACATACTTTCTCAATATTTTCCGATTCGGTTCTTATCATGGCTTCATTTAACATTTTATCCACTAATTCAGCCAGTGCATCGGAAGATTTATCCGACAGAATTTCATTCAGTGATACCCGGTTGTCAAATACAGCCTTACCGTCGTCATCGTTTATAGGAGATACTTTCCCCGATTGTTCATGGAAAAAGGCAATTTGCGTTCTTTTGTCCTCCATGTCCAATCCCAATATGAGACCATGCTTATCCATATTTACCTCCTTTCTTTATAATGTGAAAAATTTATTGTTTATCATCAGTCTCTTATTGTATTCGGACAACTTTTCCTCTAATTTATCATTTTCTTCCAAAATATATAATTCGCTGATATCGTTAAGCATATCATATGCATTTTCAGATGATGAATCTTCCGTATAATCGTCTCTGTGCATTTCAATCGAAGAAGTATACTTCCTTCTGTTACCGTTAACGGTATGCTCGACTATTCTGTATTCAAAACTCTCTTCCGCGAAAATAACCAAAGGATAAATAAATATTCCGTAAACGGTTTCCTGCATATTAATCTCACCGTTTATCAAGACATTGCTTGCAATACTTCCGTGATATTCAATAATTATTTTATCAAACAACACCTGAGGCGTGTTCAGACAATCCTGAAGATTTTTCAGGAAATTAAAGTAATATCTCTTCATTACGCACTCATCCGTAATATTATTGCAAACCGGCACCAATTCCTTATCCAGCGGAGCCGCGTCTTTGGTTCCCGCATATTTAAGGAATGCCAGTTTCTCAATCATAAGAAGATTTTTATTCTGTTTCAGAGCATTTCCTATAAAATTAAATACATATGTGTCACACAACTCGTTTTTCACAAAATATACAAATGACTGATATGAAATATATGCATCTATTACCAGGCCTCTTATGCCTGCATCGGTTAATTCCTTAAACAGCTTTTCTGTTTCCCTGTATGGACACTTTGCATATAACAGTTTTGAAAGCAGTTCTTCCTTTTTCTTAAGCTCAAGTTCCGCATTTAATTCTTCAGCCGCTTCATTGTAATGCTCAGGAATTCCTACCCCGTTTTTTCGTATAAGAGAATTCAATTCAGATTCAAATTCATCGGTGAGTCCTCCTCTCAAGAGAAGGGTCTTGGCAAATGCAACCCCTCCGTCTCCGTCTTCGGATACTTTATCCTGCATATATCTGTATAAAAGATACATCGGTTCCGAGGCACATGAGGCCGCCGTATGCCGTAACATTTTTATATTCAGTCCCCTGTGAACCTCATACTTAACTTCATTTATGGCAAGACGGTTTCCATGCATATCTTCAATAAAGCACATTGCTTCATCATCGAAAGAGGATCCTTCCGTTATGACACATACAAAAGCACTTTTGTCTCTGAAAGGAACTTTCTTCCACTCCGTGAATTCTTTGTTTTTAATGTACAAATATGCAATATCGTCACTGTCCACGGTAATCTCCCACATGTTTTGCAGCTTAAACGCCGAAAGCGCCGTGGATTCATCTGTTGTAAGGGTGTCGTTCCATATCCATTCGTATATATATTTGAGATTCTTATCAATATGCATCTCTTTTAATTGTGTTTTTGCAAATATCTTTATCTGCACTTCATAATCATGGAATATATCGGCTATATTTTCCCGGTCTCTTAATACATTTGCATACAAAAACGCTTTCGTATGGTAATCTATTCTGCTTTCAAATACAAAATATCTGAGCACAACTTCAGGAAATACAACTTCCTTGTTGAAATCATGACTCATAAGATAATATTCATACAGCAACGTTATGTTGTGCCCGCTTTCTATGGCCTTTGCATAGTAAGGGACATATTTTTCACCTACTTTTCCGGCTCTTATCAGCTTGGTAGCCAGAGCGGTGATTACCGAATCTTTCAATTTCGAAAGTCTTTCCGATTTTGACAAATCTGCTTCTTTTTCGGTATTTTCTTTACCGTTTTCCGCCGATATCTCTTTTTCAATTCGGTCATATTCTCTTATCAGAAAATTAATTACCTCATCACTTGCCCTGCCGTCTTCGTGAATAACACTCATAAACCTTTCAACAAGTTTCGATTCCAAAAGGTCATACCTGAATGCATAATTAAGCACCTGAATTTCAAAGCTGTTAAGCATTCTGAGAAGAACCGGCTGTCTGTTCAGAATTTGGATGGCTTCGATGTAAATAATCGGTGATGTACATCCATCGGAATATGCATCCTTAAATCTTGCAAGCCACATACTTCCGTTATCGTTTCTTTTTTCATCTAATTGGTATTCGTAATACAATACCTGCCACGGAGTTCGGTCGATGCCGTTTAAAACATAATTGAATTCGTTAAATACCGTATCCCTTACTTCCTTTGAATCATTTATCAATGAATAAATAAAAATAGCCGTAAAATATGCAGGTGATTTCTTTTCCTTTTCGATTTTCAAAAGTTCTTCATTGGAAGTAATAATATTCTGAGCCGCTCCGCCCTCTCCGTTAAGGGCGTAAAGCATTGCTTTTGTCATTTGGTATTCTATATACAGTCTGTCCTGCTCCTCCGAATTGTTATACAGCTTTTCCAATTCGCCGTCTTCAAGTACGGCTTTGGACTCTGAAATAAACCCGTTGAAATCCTTTATTTTTGTCCTGAAATCAAGATATAACCGTTCTACTTCCTGCTCTTTTTTTCTCCATGCGGATGAAAATGTTTTTATAACTTCCTCTTTTTTTCGATAGGCGATTTTCGGTTCGCTGTCCTTCTCGTTAACATTATATCTTATACCCTTTGCGGAGAGCAGGCTTCTTATGGCCGTATTAACGTTGCTCTGCTTTCTGAACGCTCTGTACAGAGCCGTATCCTCTGAATCAGAATGTAATACGACATTTTCAAAGTCATCGGACATGAAAAGATGAACCGCTGCGTCCCGGTCTTTATCGTAAACATCCGCAAATGTATTGATGTCTTCGATGATACCGGCCGGTGTCTCAACGGTTTTTCTTATTACATTAAAATTATATTTTATTTCAGCCTTACCTGCATTTGTATATGCAATGAATTTTCCTTCTATGGTTTCTCCCGGTTTTGAATGAGAAGCATCGACACGAAATTCTATGATACAGTCTTTACCCGCAAAAGAGTCTTCTTTGGGTATTACCGCTTTGTTGGTGCTCTCAATCAGACCGTTTATATCTCCGTCCGCGGAAATTGTTATGCTGTCTCTTATTGTATCTCCCGCAACCACAGATCTGTCGATCTCGCCGTCGCAGGATACAATCTTAGGAATATCCAGATCAAATTCGCCTTTACTAAGCCTGTTTAAATACTTATTCATTATTGCCCTCCAAAGATCTCAGATATTCGCCTATATTTTTCTCATATCCCTGACCGTCAGGTATATAGAATTTTTCGTTTTTAAATTCGTCCGGCAAGTATTGTTGTTTAACATAGTGATTCGGATATGAATGAGAATATTTATATCCGACTCCGTGACCGAGTTCTTTCGCTCCGCCGTAATGGGAATCCTTAAGATGCGGCGGAACATCAGCCGTACCCTTTGTTTTTACAAGTTTAAGTGCCTTTTCGATTGCCATATATGAAGCATTGCTTTTAGGTGCACAAGCCACATAAATCGCTGCCTGTGACAATATTATTCTTGCTTCCGGCATTCCTACCCTTTCAACGGCAAGCGATGCGTTAACGGCAAGAATAAGAGCCTGCGGGTCCGCATTTCCCACATCCTCGGAAGCACATATGATTATTCTTCTTGCGATAAACTTTATATCCTCACCCGATTCAAGCATTTTAGCCAAATAAAATACGGCTGCGTCCGGATCGGAGCCTCTCATGCTTTTTATAAATGCGGATACGGTGTCATAATGGTTATCTCCGTCCTTATCATAACTGAGAGATCTTTTTTGTATACATTCTTCCGCCGTGCTTAAATCAATATTAACATTTCCGTCCCTGTCCGGCTTTGTGGTAAGAACCGCTAACTCTATGGCATTTAAAGCCGTTCTGGCGTCTCCGTTTGAGTATTCGGATAAAAATTCCAACGCATTGTCTTCAATATGAACATTGAAATCGCCCAATCCCTTTTTTGAATCGGATATTGCCCGCAACAGCAGCTCTTTTATATCATTTGAATCCAACGGTTTCAGTTCAAACAAAAGCGATCTCGAAATAAGCGCGCCGTTAACTTCAAAATACGGATTTTCCGTTGTTGCACCTATTAAAATAATCGTTCCGTTTTCCACATACGGAAGTAAAAAATCCTGCTGTCCCTTGTTGAATCTGTGTATCTCATCCACAAATAAAATTGTCTTTCGTCCGTACATGGCAAATGTCTTTTCCGCATCGGAAACAATATCTTCCATGTCCTTTTTCCCGGAAGAAACCGCGTTTAACTTTTTAAATTCCGATTTGCTGGTCATTGCTATCACATGAGCTATTGATGTCTTGCCTGTACCCGGAGGCCCCCAGAATATAAGCGAGCTCAGCTTATCGGCTTTTATGGCTCTGTAAAGGAGCTTCCCGGGAGATAATATATCCTTTTGTCCGATAATCTCATCTATGGACTCCGGTCTCATTCTGTCTGCAAGAGGCGACATTTCATTTTTATTTTTTTCTCTTAGTAGGTCGTATATATCCATATTCTTACCGATTGATCACTTGCGGTACACCGATATTACCCTGCGATCCAAAAATCGTCCGCTGTTCCTTTCGTTTCAGAAGTTTTATCCATGACATCTATACTATATATTTTTTTCTTGTCTATGTATATTAAATTGCCGTCCTTTTTGCAAATTTTGGTCAGATATTCGGAAACATCGGCAACCTTTTCTCCCGACTTATTCGAATTACCGGAATAATACAGACCGCTGCCTATTTTATATACGAATCCGCTGTCATTTTGCACATTAAGAAGAGTTCCGTTATCCACTCCCGAAGCGAGAATCTTTGTTTCCGATCCTTTAATTGCCTTGAGTTCGTTGTTGTCATTGACATAAATAAGAGTATCTTTCTTATCGTCCCATAAATAATCACCGGAGCTGTCAAGACTGTCTATATCTTCAAAACTTTTTAACGCCGCATCGTAATATGCTCTTTTTAAACCTGAATTGGCAACGGCATATATTGCATGATTTTTAGAGTCATATATGTAAGACTTAACACTGTCCTCTAACTGTGCAACAAATGTATCGGTATTTGACGATGTGTCATATAAATGAACTCCGCTGCCGTCCTTGTAGATAAACTTATCTGCATATTTATTGTTATTAACCAGATATTGACTGTATATCAGTTCACCGTCCTCTTCATTTGACTCTACGTTAACCGAAGCTACGTCTTTTGCTATCAATGTTTTATCGGAAGAAGAATAATCATATGTATAAAGTTCCTTTGAATTGTTCAATACTATTATTTTATTCTGTTCTCCGTATACATAAGTCTTGCTTACGGAAGGTTCTATCATGGATACATTTCCGTCTGAATCATCCTCATATTTATCATATAAATACAAAGATGTATCGCCTGTTTTTAAACCTTCATCCTGAACGTCCGTTTCCGTAAAAATAACGTCTCCGCTGTCCGTGACATCTCTTATCTCAATCATTTTATCTGATTCGGTCAGGGTTTTCGATTCCGTTTTATTTTCTCCGTACAGTGCGGTTACTTTATATACACTGCCGTTTATTTCATCGCCCGTTGAACTTACAACGGCTATATAATTGCCGTTATCAGATGACACTTTCTGCATTACTTCCCCATCCGATACATATGTGCCGTCTGTTTCCGTAAATAAGTTTTTATTTATGTTAAATACAGTATCACCGGTACTTTGTTCTTCTTTAAAATCACCTTTGTCATATTTATATATTCCTGCGTCTCTGTAAATATATAAATCATGGTCATTCATTTCGTGAACCCTGTCCACGATTATCACAACGGAAATAACAGCCGCTGCGGAAATATCAAAACAAAGTACGGCTTTTTTCAGAAAATCTTTTTTTACCTTATGAAATTTAGTCGATACGCTTTTTCCGTACGACATGCCTTTTCCGTACTTTTCTCTTTTTATTTCGTCTTCGTCTTCTTCATGTCTTTTTCTGTCTGAATGTTCCGTAAAGCACAGTTCATAGTGATCTTTGTGTTCTCTTTCTTTTTTTGTATCAATACGCATATAGTATCCGTCGCAATACGGACATTTTTTACCCATATGCTCCCAGCCGCAATTAGGACAAATCATAAAATCTCCCTATAGATGAGATTAAGAGCCAATATTGGCTCTTAATCTTACTTGATCTATGTATTTTTAGTAATCAGAATTCAAATTTACCGTCGAAGTAATTATTAAGCTCGCTAATATTTATTCTTACCTGTTCCATTGTATCTCTGTCTCTGACAGTGACTTTTCCGTCTTCTTCGGTCTCGAAGTCCACGGTGATACAGAATGGTGTTCCGATCTCATCCTGTCTTCTGTATCTCTTTCCGATGTTGCCTCTGTCATCAAATTCACAGTTATATTTTTTAGACAATTCATCGTAAATCTCAAGTGCTTTGTCATTAAGTTTTTTGGACAATGGAAGTATTCCGATTTTAACCGGCGCAATTGCAGGATGGAAATGCATTACCGTCCTTACATCGCCTTCTCCAAGCTCTTCTTCGTCATATGCCGCACAAAGAAAAGCAAGAGTAACTCTGTCTGCGCCAAGTGAAGGTTCAATGACATAAGGGATGTACTTTTCGCCGGTTTCATCGTCAAAGTATGTCATATCCTGACCGCTGAATTCCTGATGCTGTTTTAAATCATAATCTGTTCTGTCCGCAATACCCCAAAGCTCACCCCATCCGAATGGGAATTTAAATTCAAGATCCGTTGTTGCTTTGGAATAGAATGATAATTCTTCTTTATCGTGATCTCTTGCTCTGATGTCTTCTTCTTTGATACCGAGAGTAACCAGCCAGTTATAGCAGAATGTTCTCCAGTATTCAAACCACTCAAGGTCTGTTCCCGGCTTACAGAAAAATTCAAGCTCCATTTGCTCAAATTCTCTTATTCTGAAAATAAAGTTGCCCGGCGTGATTTCATTTCTGAACGACTTACCTATCTGACCGATACCGAACGGAAGTTTTTTTCTTGATGTTCTTGCAACATTCTTAAAGTTAACAAAGATTCCCTGTGCAGTCTCAGGTCTGAGATATACCGTATTTTTGGCATCTTCGGTTACGCCCTGGAATGTTTTAAACATAAGATTAAACTGTCTGATATCCGTAAAATTGTGCGCTCCGCATGAAGGACAGTTTATCCCGTGTTCATCGACAAACTCTTTCATTGCTTCCTTTGTCCATCCGTCAACCGAAGATGTAAGCTCATAGTTGTTGTCCTCAGCCCACTCTTCAATCAACTTATCGGCTCTGAAACGCTCATGACACTCTTTGCAGTCCATAAGCGGATCGGAGAATCCGCCGATATGACCGGAAGCTTCCCATGTTCTTGGGTTCATGAGAATAGCTGCGTCAATACCAACATTATATCTTGATTGCCTGATGAACTTATCCCACCAAGCTCTCTTAATGTTATTTTTAAGCTCAACGCCAAGATTGCCGTAATCCCATGCATTGGCAAGTCCGCCGTAAATTTCCGAACCCGGATATACAAATCCTCTCGCCTTTGCCAGGGATACAATTTTATCCATTGAATAATCCATCCATTTTCTCCCGCAAATAAATTTTATGAACACAATATATAATGAATATAATTACATTTATCCATTAATATGTTTAATAAATATAACTCTTTTTATGTTTATATTCAAGAATTTCATTGTGCTTTCATAACTTTAATATATATTTTAATTGTGTTATAATTTTAAACTAAAATATTATAAAGAAGGGAATAAAACATGTTTGCTTTTCTCGTTTCGGAACAATACCAAAGCATAGTTATTTTTGTGGGTATTGTCGTGTCATTTGTTGCGGCATTTTTTTTATTCGGAAACGCAAAGCGTTTTCTTCCGAGAGATGCCGGAAGAGAATATGCCGTTAACGGCGCCAAATCAAAAGGCAAAGCAAGAGGCGCAGGGTTAATACTCATACTTACGTTTATCAGCGCCGTTATTTTATTTGTGGACTTCACCCCCGAAATATTAATATATCTGCTGCTTTTAACCGCGGAAATGGTTGCGGGATTCCTTGACGATTCATCATCCGTTTCATGGGGTGAGAGAAAAAAGGCAATGCTTGACCTTGGAATATCCGTTATATTTGCCATAACATACCTGGTATATAATCCATCCACATTTAATCTTTCATTTATAAATGTTACGGTGCATATTCATCCGGTTTTATATGCTATCCTTATTGTAATATTGGTTTTTGTAAGTATAAATGTAACAAATTGTGCGGACGGAGTGGATGGACTGTGCGGATCTCAATGTATTATCGCATTCGGAACCGTTATTGCAATTATGCACAAATACGGCATTGCAGCCAACTTCTCTCATATGCTCGTAATGCTTTTGGCCGTATTGGGAGCATATATGTGGTTTAATTCAAGTCCAAGCTCCATTCTTATGGGTGATGCAGGGTCGAGAGCCTTGGGATTTTTACTCGCCGTTTCCTGTATTAAGCTCGGACATCCGGTGCTGTTTTTACTGATTGCCTTTATTCTTATTGTAGACGGCGGTCTCGGACTTGCGAAACTGACTTTTACAAGAATATTAAAACGACCTGTAATGACCGGCATAAGAACTCCTATTCACGACCACTTCAGAAAAAACCTGGGCTGGTCCGATACCCATGTGGTTAACAGATTTGCCATAATTCAGGCTGTTATCGCGATGTGTCTTATATTCACTGTCGTTCAATAGAAATTACTTGATCTCGGAGACTTAAATTGGCTAAATTAAAAGTACATTCGGTTAAATATAACTTTTTAATGAACTTCATACTTACGGCGTCCGGATTTATATTCCCTCTTATTACATTTCCGTATGTATCTGTAGTTCTCGGAGCTACATCCAACGGTATAGTTTCGTTTGTAGCATCCTATTCTGCATACTTTTTAATGGTTGCACAATTAGGAGTCCCTACATACGGCATTCGTGCATGTGCAAGAGTAAGAGATGATAAAGAAAAACTCTCAAAAACCGCGCATGAAATCTTTATTATTAATATTATAATGTCTGTGCTGGTTCTCGGAGCATATATTCTGTCAATCTTTTTGATACCGTCACTTGCGGAAAACAGAATACTTTTGCTTATTTATTCCGTGACCATAGTAATGAATGCTTTCGGTATGGAGTGGCTGTACAAAGCTGTCGAACAATACGACTATATTACGGTGCGATCTCTTATTTTTAAATTAATAAGCATCGGTCTCATGTTTGCCTTTGTCCATCAATCTTCAGATTACATTATATATGCACTCACTTTGGTATTATCACAGGTCGGCTCCTATGTTCTTAACTTCATAAGAATTCGTAAATTTATTACGTTAAAGCCGTTTAAACATTATAACCTGAGGCGACACATTAAGCCCTTATTGCTTCTGTTTTCACAGAGCATTGCCATATCCATATATACTAATTTGGATACCATCATGCTGGGCTTCATGAGCACATATGAACAGGTTGGTTTTTATAATGCATCAATTCGATTACAAAGCATAATCGCAAGTTTTGTTGCATCACTCGGTACGGTACTCCTCCCGAGAATGTCTTATTACGTAAAGAACAAAGAGTCCGATAAATTCCTTTCGCTTATGGGAAAGGCACTTAATTATGCAACTTTCATATCCATGCCCCTTGCCGTTTTTGTATCGGTAATGGCCGGTGATATAATTACATTCATTGCCGGTCAGGGATATTACGGAGCCGTGGGAAGTATAATCTTTCTTTCTCTCTCGGTTGTTGCTTTGGGACTTACCAATATTATAGGACTTCAGGTTCTTACTCCTTTGAACAAGGATAAATACGTACTGATCTCCGTAATAATCGGTGCGGTTGTCGATTTTGTACTTAACTTCTTCTGGATTCCGATATACGGAGCAACCGGAGCCGCACTTTCAACTCTTATATGTGAATTTGCCGTATTGGCTGTTCAGATATTTTTTGCAAGAAAACTTCTTGCACATGTTAAGAAAACCATTTATCTGTATAAGTACATTATTTTAGGAATTGCGGCTGCCGTTCCCGTATATTTTATACAATATTGGGGCATACCTTTTTCAATTGTAAGGTTAATTATCGGAGGCGTAATATACGCGGCTCTTTACCTGGGAGGTTTGGCTGTCATCAAAGATCCTCTTGTAAATGAAGTATTCCTATTTGTAAAAGGAAAGCTGAAAAAGAAGAAAGCAGACGAAGTCGGTAACGAAACCGATGAAAATAATATATCCGAAGCATTGCCCGCGGCTTCATCGGAAGGCAGTATTTCTGACGAAGTTTCCGTTCGGTCCGACGCGAATGATAAAACAGCCGACGACATTGTCCTGGACAGCTTTTTCGATTCGGATGTTGACGGAGATGATGTAAAATCCTTTGAAAATGCAAGGAAAAGAACGGACATTTTCGATGATGATTTGTTCGGAGACAAAAACAGCTCCCATAAAAGTTCTGATAACAACTCAGATAATAAACCCGGCGATAAATCCGATAATAATCCAAACGGTAATAAGAAAAAATTATAATACAGTCCGAAATGAAACCGACGCAATTCCGCGTCGGTTTCATTATTTACATAAATGTTTCAAAAATGTTATTTTTTTATAAAATCACTGTTGAGATATTAATCTTTAACATATATAATTTATAATTAGTTTTTATGCTTATTTATAAGCAATTACAATATTATAAGAGGTATTTTGAGAAATGAACTTCTTTGATTTTATTCGTAAATCTAAAAAAAGAAGAAACAATATTTTACAATATAAGCATAACTATCATAAGAAAAAAACTGCTAAGGATATTGCTTATTCAGTCAACAAAAGAATTTTTGATTTTGCCGGAGCTTCCGTAGGCATTATACTTACCGCTCCGGTAATGGCTACCATTGCTCTTCTTATTCATCACGAAGACGGCGGTAATCCGTTTTTTGCCCATGAACGAATAGGTCAATACGGAAAAAGAATACAGGTTCTTAAGTTTCGTACAATGAAGTGTGAAAATGTTCATTTAACAAAAGAACAAAAAAGACAATTAAAAACAGAATTTAAAATTGATAACGATCCCCGAATTACCGAATTGGGTGATTTCTTAAGAAAAAGCAGCCTGGATGAACTTCCTCAGCTCTTTAACATCCTTATCGGAGACTTATCATTAGTAGGACCGAGACCGATTGTTGACGAGGAAGTTCAAATATACGGAGACAAAATTGCAAAGCTTCTTTCCGTTAAGCCGGGACTTACCGGATATTGGCAGGCATATGCCCGTAATAAAGCTACTTATGAAACAGGGCGCAGACAGCATATGGAAATGTATTATGTCGATCACCACAGCACTCTGTTCGATTTTCAAATTTTAATGCATACATTCAGTTCCGTAATTCACAAGCGGGGCGCACAATAAATAAGCGGGCGTACGGAGTCTTAATTTCCGTACGCCCGCTTATTTTAATAATATTTTCTAACATTAACGCATATGTTGTTAAGTACGAATTATATGCATATTTATCATACTATTCCTATAATATCTTTAATACTGTTAATGTTTTTTCTGACCATATAATCTCTTATACCGTCAATTACTTCTATTGCCGTATATGGATTATTAAAGCTTGCGGTACCGACGGATACCGCTGTTGCACCGGCCAAAATAAACTCAAGCGCATCTTCCGCGCATGTTATTCCTCCCATTCCTATAACAGGTATTTTAACACTGTGCGAAGCCTCATAAACCATTCTTACCGCTATCGGTCTTATGGCCGGACCCGAAAGTCCGCCCGTTTTATTTGCAAGAAATATACTCTGTCTTTCAACATCTATCTTCATTCCCGTAACGGTATTAATAAGAGAAATTGCGTCCGCTCCCGCATCCTCTACTGCCTTAGCCATTTCCGTAATACTTGTTACATTCGGAGAAAGTTTCATTATAACAGGTTGTTTGGCATGTGCTTTTATTTCTTTTGTAAGTGCTGCCGCAACATTTTTATCTGTTCCGAAAGCAATGCCTCCCTCTTTTACATTAGGACATGAAATGTTAATTTCCAACATATCCACATCTGTATCGCCAAGAGCTTCCACGGCCTGAATATACTCTTCCGTCGACTTTCCTACTACATTAACGACCGCAACCGTGTCATATTTCTTCATAAAAGGAATGTCTCTGTTCCTGAATACTTCCATTCCCGGATTCTGCAAACCTATGGCATTAAGCATACCGCTTGGAGTTTCTGCCACTCTCGGCGTACCGTTTCCTTCCCATGGTTCTATGGCTACGCCTTTTGATGTTATTGCGCCGAGTCTGTTCAGATCAATAAATTCTCCGTACTCCATACCGGATCCGAATGTACCGGATGCCACGGTAACAGGGTTTTTCCACTTAACTCCCGCTATCTCAACTTCCATGTCAGGTGTCATAACTCTACCTCCTTAGCTTCAAATACGGGACCGTCCACGCATACTCTTGCGTTATTAACATTTGAGTGAGCGTCTTTAGACGTTGTTTTGCACACACACGCAAGACACGCACCGACGCCGCACGCCATACGCTCTTCAAGAGACATGAAAAACGGAATGTTTTTTTGAACGGCAACGTTTTTTATTGCGTTTAACATTACTTTAGGTCCGCAGCCGGCAAATACATCGGCGTCAATTTCATGCTCGTCAAATGCATTGAGAACATTTCCTTTCGTTCCCCATTCACCGCTTTCGGAAGCTATTATTACATTACCGTAATCTGCAAAGTCTTCATTGAGAAACAACTCATCCCTGTATCCTAAAATAACGGTTTTCTCAATATTGATTCTCTTGGAAAGTTCAAGCATGGGAGGAATTCCTATTCCGCCGCCGAATAACACAATATGTTTAAAATTATTATTTATATAATCCACATCATATCCGTTGCCGATAGGTCCCGTAACGGTTATTTTATCACCGACTTCATACGATGCCATTTCACTTGTTCCCGCCCCTACAACTCTGAAATCAAGGCGAATTTCATCATTCTTAACTTCACATATACTTATCGGTCTGGGAAGAAGCTTCGAGTCGTCATTAATATATACGTTTATAAATTGTCCCGGCTTTGCCGCTTTTGCAATGGATTCCGATTTGAAATAAATTTCATATATGTCAGATGACAGCCTGCTCTTTTTTGTAATTTCCACATTTTCATGAAATAACATATTATGCTCCTTGAATAATTTAATAACAGTATTTACAATCGGAAAAATCAATTCAATGCGTTTTCGTTGATATCTTTATTCATATCCTCGGCAGCGCGCCTTGCTGCTTCCGCATAATTACCGCAATCGGAATACATGTCCTTTGTATGCGCAGCAATAATTCCCCTTGAGCTGTTGACAACGGCACCGAGTCCGTCTTTAAAGTAAGGTTTCAGATCGCTTCCCTTACCTCCCTGAGCTCCGTATCCCGGTACAAGAAAATATGTATGCGGCATAATCGATCTGAGCTGCTTTCCGATTTCGGGATATGTTGCACCTACTACTGCGCCTACGTCCGAGTAACCGTACTTTCCGACAGAATCTTCACCCCATTCGGATACCTTATTTGCAACTTCTTCATAAAGAGTATGTTCGCCTATAAGTCTGTCCTGAAAATCTCCGCTTGACGGATTGGATGTTTTAACAAGAATGAATATACCTTTGTCATTTTCTCTGCATACATCCGTAAAAGGCTTTATACCGTCAGAGCCTAAATAAGGATTAACCGTTGCGAAATCTTCGTCAAACGGATTAAACACCCTTTTTTCTCCGTTATATTCAATTTCCACGCTGCCTATGTGTCCTTTTGCATATGAAGTTGACGTGGATCCGATGTCTCCTCTTTTAATATCTCCGATTATGATAAGCCCCTTGCTTTTTGCGTAATCAATTGTCTTTTTATAAGCCGTCATTCCCGGAATGCCGTATTCTTCGTACATGGCGATCTGAGGCTTAATTGCGGGCACAATGTCGTATGTTGCATCTATTATACCCTTATTAAATCTGTAAAAGCACTCTGCAACGGCTTCCAAAGTAGGACCGTATTCCGAAAAAACTTCGTTTTTAATTTCATCAGGTATGAACTTAAGCTGAGGATCAAGACCTATACAGACGTGACTGTTTTTGTTTTTAATTTGCTCAATCAAATTATCTATCATAAAAATTCCCCACAAAAATAAGATTGTTCGGCACTTTGAATACAGTAAAAAACATTTTCAAAGTTACGGTTAAAAGTCTCTTACTTCTTTATCGATTACGGACTCGTTGCCGTCTATATTTCTGTAAATAACCTTTCCGCCGGCAATGGTTGCTCTTACAACACCCTTAACTTTTCTGCCTTCAAACGGAGTGTTCTTGCCTTTTGATAAAAACTTTGAGCTGTCTATTACATATTCCGCATCAGGGTCTATTACAACTATATCTGCAGGTGACGCCTGCTGCAATCTTCCCTTATTGATACCGAGTATTTTTGCCGGATTGTAACTCATTTTTTCGGCCATTTGAAGAGGTGTAAGTATGTTCTTATTTACCAATTCGCTGATAGTAAGCGATACAGCCGTTTCAAGTCCCGTAATTCCGAAAGGTGCGCTTGAAAAGTCCATCTTTTTCTCGGCTCTTGAATGAGGTGCATGGTCTGTTGCGATTGCATCAATCGTTCCGTCTGCCAAACCTTCCAATATGGCCTCCACATCCTTTTTGCTTCTTAAAGGAGGGTTCATTTTGTAGTTTGCATTATTTGGATCCAAGTCGTCTTCCGTAAGAGTGAAATGGTGCGGCGTAACCTCAGCCGTTACTCTTACGCCGGCAGATTTGCCGAAACGAATCAGTTGAACAACGCCTTCCGTGGAAATATGGCACAGATGAATATGGGCTCCCGTATCCTTGGCAAGTATCATATCTCTTGCCGTAATGGTATCTTCCACTGCGTTAAGTATTCCGTAAAGACCGTATTCCTTTGCCTTGTTTCCGGCGTTCATAACTCCCCTTGCTCTGAGGTCTATGTCTTCGCAATGATCAAATACAGGTAAATTATTGAGTGCGGCAAGTCTGAATGCCTGTCTTGCCACTCTTCCGTTCATAACGGATTTACCGTCTTCACTTACGGCAGGGGCTCCGTGTTTCTTAAGAGCCTCAAAGTCTGTTATAAACTCTCCGTCTTCTCCTGCTGTCATCGCAGCAAGCTGTAACACATTTACATAGGTTTCGGACTTGATTTTATCCGTAATTTCATCTAATACGTCTACGGAATCCACTACCGGATTGGTATTAGGCATTGCACATATGGTTGTAAATCCGCCCCTTGCAGCCGCCCTGGCACCTGTTCTTATGGTTTCTTTATGCTCATACCCCGGCTCTCTCAAATGCACATGCAGATCTATAAGACCCGGCATAACAAAACATCCCTCGGCATCTATTACCGAAAGACACTCTTCCGTGCAGTCATTTTCCTTTAAAACCTTTTTTACCTCTTCATCAGTTATGTTTTCTTCTATTTTAACGATGTACTTGTCAACAACCAATACATCTCTTACGGCATCAAGTTTTGTTTCCGGATCAAGAACCCGACCTTTTTTTATAAGAGTAACCATAATTGCTCCTTTCTTATGTTTTAATGATAAATCAAATTTAACGGATAAACCGTTTGGTTTAATTAAATCCCATGTATTTGTTTAATGATCTGTAACCGAATACAAGGAATTTTTTAACAACAGTCTTCTTGGAATTAAATAATTTTCCGAGAATACCATTCCTGATATGAACATACAGTTTAGGATCGCATTCTTTTAAATACTCCCACAATTCATCTTTTTTCCTGAGGGCCTCGTCGGTGCCTGAAACCAGTAAAAGTATCGATGAAACCATGAGAATGTCCAAAAGGTATTTCTCCATATATTTTTTTCTTTTTTTGTATTTGAAATCTTTTACATCGGAATAAAATTTAATCATTCTCTTGTTGATGTGAAGCTGCTGATCTATGCGGGATATCATTACGCTTTCGTTAACAGACTGATCCTCTCTTCCGATAAAGTATCTGTATAAGTTAACATCCGAAAAATACAGCTTTTCTGCACTCATTAAAGGTTCAAATACAAATATGTTGTCCACATAAAACATATGCTCCGGAAGTTTCAATCCGCAGTCCAAAAGCATCTGTCTTCTATACATAACACTGTGCATAAGAATGTATTGATCCAGCAAAAACGAACCTACGTCATTCCATGTAAAAAGCTTATCCGTAGGGAATACATTTTCATAATGCATTCTTTTTTTATGGGTTTTACCCTCTTTCTCATATACATAATTAGCAAGATACATATCCGGTTTTTCATCCTCGGAAAAGCCCTTTAACTTATCAAGTATATACAAGAGGCTGTATTTATCCAGCCAATCATCACTGTCCAACACCTTGATGTATTCGCCTGTTGCGTTTGCGATACCTGTATTGACCGCACCGCCGTGGCCTTTGTTTTCCTGTGTTATGGCTCTGATTATTGTCGGATATTTTTCCTCATATTGTTTTGCAATTTCATATGTATTATCTTTTGTCGAGCCGTCATCCACTATAAGAATCTCTACATCTTCGCCGCCGACAAGAGCTGATTCTATGCTTACATGCATATATTCTGAACTGTTGTAGCAGGGAATGATTACAGACAGATATTTTTTGTTTTCACTCATTGTAATCCTCCATGTTACATTTTATCCGGACATTTTATCGCAAGCATATCTAAACATGCCGTTAATACGTCTTTTGTAAATGCCAAAAGGGCAAGTCTTGAATTTTTAATATACTCATCGCTTTCATTAAGAATATTGGTATCATGATAAAAACCATTGAAAATATCGGCTGCTTCATACATAAACTGGCATATCTTATGAGGAGCAAGTTCTTTGAAGCTTTCGGCAAACACTCCGGAAAATCCCGATAATTTAAGTTCCAATTCCTTCTCTTTATCAGTGAGAGCAGAGCCGATCACGCTGTCGCTTCCCCTGTTATATCCGGCTTTTTCCAAAATTGACTTTATTCTTACTACCGTATAGAGGATATACGGACCCGTATTGCCTTCAAACGAAGTAAATCTGTCAATATCAAAAATATAATCTCTTGTAGCCTGATTTGATAAATCTCCGTATTTTAATGCGGCAAGTCCGACGATCCCCGCTGTTTCATTTATCTCATCTTCAGACAAACGGTTATTTTCCCTCATCTTATCGGCAACCGCCGTCTTTATGTCTTCAATCAGATATTCCAGTCTCATAACGCCGCCGGCCCTTGTCTTAAACGGCTTTCCGTCTTTACCGTTCATGGTTCCGAAACCTAAGAAACGAAGGCTTGTATCTTCCGAAACAAGTCCCGCTTTTTTAGCGGTTCTGAACACCTGTGTAAAATGTAATTCCTGTCTCTTATCCGCTACATAAATATATTCTTTCGGATTATAGGTCTGTTCTCTGTCAATAATAGTGGCAAGATCCGATGTGGCATATAATGCCGCACCGTCTGATTTTCTTACAATACACGGTGGCAGCTCTTTCCTGTCGGTATCTTCCGATATGTCAACAACTAAAGCTCCCTCACTTTCATAAGCGATTCCTCTGTCTTCAAAATCCTTTAACATTGCGTTAATAAAAGGTTGAGCATCCGATTCGCCCTTCCATACATCGAATGATACATCCAGGTTATCGTAATTTTTCTTCAAATCGGCTTTGGACAATGCCATTATATGATTCCAAATTGCGGTATATGCTCTGTCTCCGTTTTGAAGTCTGAGCGTGGTATCCTGTGCTTTGGCAAGAAATTCTTTATCTTCCTTCGATCTTGCGCTTGCTTTTGGATATATCTGTTCCAGTTCATCGAGAGTAAAAGGAGGCTCCTTTGGATATTCTCCTTTATATTCACTGTCAAAATAAACAAGGTCCGGTTTATCGGTCCTCAGCTGCTCTATGATAAGTCCCATTTGGAGTCCCCAATCACCGAGATGTACATCCGCTACAATATCGGCTCCGGCGAATTTATACATTCTCTTAATGCTTTCACCTATTACGGCACTTCTTAAATGACCTACATGGAGCGGTTTTGCAACATTTGCGCCGCCGTAATCTATTATTGTTTTTCTGCCCTCTGAATCTGATTCATATCCGAACTTATCGGCATTCCACATATTGTTAATATATTCAGAAATAAATTTTTCCGTTACCGAAATATTAATAAAGCCGGGCTTTGCAGCCTCAACTTTGGAGAAAACTTCGGTTTCTTCCGATAAAAAGGAAACCACTGCTTCAGCAATCTCCATCGGATTCTTCTTTTCCTTTTTGGCAAGCGCCATACATCCGTTACATTGAAACTCGCATAAATCAGGTCTCTTAGACGAAGAAACCGTACCGTATTCACGGTCAAACCCCGCCTTTTCAAATGCATCAGATACCTTATCACTTACAAGCTCCGTAAATAATTTCATAATTATATAATGTCCTTCTAAAAATATATTTCAAATATGATTATTATAGTCCAATGATATATTATATCAAAATATACATAATGATTAAACCGCGAATTCAATATACAAATGCCTGTTATGGAATAGTTTTCGGACATTGATTATTGGTATGTATTTTACACATTAAAAAGCGCAACGGCTTAAAACCGCTGCGCTTTTTAAATTTGATTATATATTTAAATGAAATAGCCGTATGTAAATTATTCGTCTACACTGTAGTTAGGAGCTTCCTTGGTAATATGAATGTCATGAGGATGACTTTCACGAAGAGCCGCAGAACTCATCTTAATGAACTTGGCTGTATCCTGTAATGTAGGAATGTCTTTTGCTCCGCAATATCCCATACCTGAACGAATACCTCCGACAAGCTGGAATATAGTATCTTCCAGCTGACCCTTGTATGCTACTCGACCTTCAACGCCTTCAGGAACGAGCTTCTTTGCGTCTGTCTGGAAATATCTGTCCTTGCTTCCGTTTTCCATAGCCGCTATGGAACCCATACCGCGGTATACTTTAAACTTTCTGCCCTGGAATAATTCAAACTCTCCCGGTGATTCGTCACATCCTGCAAGAAGACTTCCGAGCATACATACATTTCCGCCTGCGGCAAGAGCTTTAACAATATCTCCGGAATATTTGATGCCGCCGTCGGCAATTACAGGAATACCGTGTTTTTTAGCTTCCGAATATGCATCCATAACAGCCGTAATCTGTGGTACGCCGATACCTGCCACAACTCTTGTTGTACATATGGAACCCGGTCCGATACCTACCTTAATGGCGTCAACGCCTGCTTCGCAAAGTGCCTTGGCAGCTTCCGCCGTAGCAATATTACCGGCAATAACCTGAAGATCCGGAAATGCGGCTTTAATGTCTTTAACGGCCTTAATGATATTCTTTGAATGACCGTGAGCCGAATCAAGAACAATACAGTCTACCTTTGCGTTAACGAGAGCTTCCACTCTGTCCATAATATTGGTTGTGATACCGACAGCCGCTCCGACGAGAAGTCTTCCCTGCTCATCATGCGCGGAATTAGGATACTGAATCTGCTTCTCAATATCTTTAATCGTAATAAGACCCTTTAACTTAAAGTCCTTATCAACAATAGGGAGTTTCTCTTTTCTTGCATCTCTGAGAATGGCCTTTGCTTCATCGAGAGTAATGCCCACCGGTGCCGTAATGAGGTTCTCGCTTGTCATTCTCTCGCTGATCTTCTTTGAGAAATCCTTTTCGAATTTAAGGTCACGGTTAGTGATGATACCCACAAGTTTGCCTGAATCATCAACAATCGGAACACCTGAGATTCTGAACTTTCCCATAAGATTATTTGCATCCGCAAGAGTATCGTCCGCATGTAATGAAAACGGATCGGTGATTACGCCGTTCTCCGAACGCTTAACCTTGTCTACTTCCTCTGCCTGCTCTTCAATGCTCATGTTCTTATGAATAATACCGATACCGCCCTGTCTTGCCATGGCAATGGCCATTCTGTGTTCGGTAACCGTATCCATACCCGCACTCATAAGAGGAATTTTAAGTTCAATCTTATTTGTAAGTTTTGTCTTTAAATCAACTAAATTAGGTGTAACCTCTGAATATTGCGGTACAAGAAGCACATCATCAAATGTAATTCCTTCTCCAATAATCTCGCTCATTACTACCCCTTCCCTTTCTAAAAAAATTATAGTTTCGATAAATTCTGTTTGTATATTCTTAAAAATATATCATTGGAATATGCTTTAGTCAATTATATTTGTGCCCTGTTTTTAAATAAAACCATATTAACAAAGCCTTACTCCCGGTAATTCGGATATTAATAAGACAAATAAAAAGACTCGGATAAAATCCGAGTCCTTTTGATGTTTACAATTAGTTTGAAACACCGTACTTCTTGTTGAACTTATCAATACGACCACGAGCTGCCGTTGCCTTCTGCTGTCCTGTGTAGAATGGATGGCACTTTGAGCAAACTTCTACGTGAATCTCCGGCTTTGTTGAACCTGTAACAAATTCGTTACCGCAGTTACATACAACTTTTGCCTGATAATATTCTGGATGAATATCCTGTCTCATTATTGTCACCTCTTTAAAAATATTATCTCGAACTAATCTCTATGGATTAACACAATACAGTTTATTATGCAATAAACAAAATCAAAAATCAAGTGTTTTTATATAAGTCCCGCTGCTTAATATACGGTCAACATTGAACATTATACTCTTGATAAGTATTCTCCGGTTCTTGTATCAATCTTAATAGTATCACCCTGATTTACAAATAAAGGAACCATAACCTGAGCGCCTGTTTCAACGATGGCAGGCTTAGTTGCGCCTGTTGCCGTATCACCCTTAACGCCCGGCTCTGATTCGGTAATCTCAAGTTCCACAAATAAAGGCGGATCGATTGAAAATACATTTCCCTGGTGTGAAAGGAGCTTAACTACTTCATTTTCCTTAACAAACTTTAATGCATCTCCTACGGTATCGGCATTAAGAGCGATCTGCTCATATGACTCCGTATCCATAAAGTTGTAAAGATCACCGTCTTTATAGAGATACTGGTAATCTCTTTTATCAATATGAGCCGTCTCAAACTTCTCGGTAGGTCTGAATGACTTTTCAACAACGCCGCCGCTCACAATGTTTTTTAATTTTGTTCTTACGAAAGCCGCGCCTTTTCCGGGTTTAACATGCTGAAATTCGATAATCTGCCAAATACCGCCATCCATCTGAATTGTAAGACCGTTCTTAAAATCGCCTGCACTAACCATTTTTTATTCCTCCAAACATATACATATAACCATATCAATTACAAACTATGATTATTGGCTTAACATCTAATAATCATATAACAAAACCATTCTCAGAGCAATAATAAATAACATCTCCGATTACATTTGTAATATTAAATTGTCAAAGTTTCGATCTTAAAATATTAATCAATGCGTCAAGGGCACATTTATAACCGTAAATACCCAATCCCGAAATTTGGGCGGTACAAACCGGAGCAGTAAGCGAAACATGTCTGAACTCTTCCCTGGCATGTACGTTTGATATATGCACCTCAATCTTAGGTACATCCACTGAGGCCAGTGCATCTCTTATCGCGATACTGTAATGAGTATAAGCTCCCGGGTTAATAATGATACCGTTAACCCCTTTAATATATGCGTCTTGGATTTTGTCGATTATTTCTCCCTCGCAATTGCTTTGATAACATTCAACCGATACGTTTCGATACTTTGCATAATCGTATATTGTATTCAGCAATGTGTCGTAATTGTCGGAACCGTAAATATGCTTCTCCCTGATACCTAAAAAATTAATGTTAGGTCCGTTAATCACCAAAATTTTCATGTTTCTTTACCCTGCTTTTTGTGAAATGGTACACGTCTGTTTTTTCGCTTATAACCTTTGCTGTTATAATTTTTTATTTTTCTGTGAATTACCTGATATATCTTAGGAAAATATACCCCGTCGGTTCTGATTACTATATGCGCGCCGTCGAGATAAGACGGCTCTCTGTCTGAAAGAGTTTTTCTTATAAACTCTCTTCTCTCCTCGCCTTCTTTACCGAACAGAAGCGGACGCCTTGCATCATAACGAAGTCGACCGTATAATTCATCGGATCCGGCCCTGAGATATACGACCGTACCTATTTTTTTAAGTATACTTCTGTTTTCCTTTCGAAGCGGCGTTCCTCCTCCGACTGAAATAACACAATTACTTATACCGGCTGAAAGCATTTTCTTTAAGAAATCGGTCTCGATATTCCTAAAGCCCTCTTCTCCCTCAGACTCAAATATTTCACTTATGGTTCTGCCGCACTCTTTCTCGATTTCTTTATCCGTGTCTATAAATATTTTGCCCGTTCTTTTTGAAATCCAGTGACCTAAAGTTGTTTTGCCGCTTCCCATATATCCCGTAAGTATAATATTATCTTTAGGTTTCGGTGTCCCCGCACATACGGCAAATAAATCGTCCGTCGGTTCTTTGCTGATTCCGAATGAATCCGTCAGTTTTCTCTTCGTACAGCTTACCATGTGAGATGTAATTTCCAAGTCCGGAAACCACATTTTATATGATTCGACAGCCTGATATAAAAGCATATCAAGACCGTTAATCGATTTTTTACCGTGTTCGGTCAATTTTTTCATAAATGATGTTTCATACGGATTGTATATTACATCAAATCCGAAAGCTGCTTTTTCGTATAATGATGAAGATTCCAGAATACAATCATCATTATTAGGATACATACCTACATTGGTAGTCTGTATAAGCAGAAAATCATTAATATTTAATTTATCGGCTGATTCATAGTCATGTATATGAATGTCGATTGCCTTGTATCCGTAATATTTATTTAATGCGTTTCGTATACTTATACTTTTCTCTTTTGTTCTGTTTAGTATATATATACTTTGTATTCCGGCCTCGGCGAGAGCAAAACATATGGCTCTTGCAACACCTCCCGCACCGAGCACGCAGGCCTTTTTACCCCTGATGTCAAATCCCGCTTCTTTTATCGAGCGGGCAAAGCCCAATATGTCGGTATTGGCACCTTTAAATCCGCCTTCGGTTCTTATCAGAGTGTTAACGGCACCAACCGCTTCGGCAAGAGGATCTGTTTCAACCAAATGCTCCATAACACTTTCCTTATAAGGAACGGTTACATTCATTCCCTGTATACCGAGGGCATAGGCTCCGTTTATTGCATCGCCGAGTTTATCCTTCTCCACACAAAATGTGGTATATGCCATATCATTTCGCGTCATAAAGGATATACTGTTATGAATCATCGGAGATAAGGAGTGTTCGGTAGGATTACCTATAAGAGCACACATTTTAGTTGTGCCTGTTATATCCTTCATGTATTTTAGTACCTTTCTGTAGTATTCGGCAGATTAAAATCAAATAAAATCACTTAAATAAACCGTTATAGTCCCCTATATTGTGTTTTTTAAGATACACCCTCTTAACCGGAGCTTCCAACATTCTTTTTAACTTTATATGAAATGGTTCTTTCTTTGAAAGAGGTCTTACCAATATTGACTTTATTGAGGCGGCATTTGCACCTGCAATATCCGTAAACATCTGATCTCCTATAAAAACAGCTTTTTCTCTCTCAATTCCCATTCGTTCTATTGCCGCATTATATCCCTTAGCAAGCGGCTTGCCCGCATCGGCAACATATTCGGCACCAACCTGTTCCGCAAACGGAGCAACTCTTTCTTCATGGTTATTCGAAATAAGAATGTATTTAAACCCTATCTCGTCCAATTCCCGAAATAATTTTACAGCATTATTTTTTGCCGGCGCCCCGTGCTGTGTCAGCGTATTGTCTATATCAAATATTAATCCTCTGAACCCGTTATCAAACAGGAGTTGAAAATCAATATCATATGTTGAATTAATGTATGCACTCGGAATTAAATGAAGCCCCATATAATCTCCTTACTTATTTAAAAACTGCTGAATCTCCTCTAAAAATGTATTAACATCTTTAAATTCTCTGTATACAGATGCGAATCTTACATATGCAACCTCATCAACATCTTTTAACTGCTGCATTACATACTCTCCGATTACGTTTGTTGAAATTTCTCTGCTTCCGTAATTAAATATCTCCGTCTCAACCGCATCCGTCATTTTATCTATTAATTCCGTTGAAACCGGTCTCTTGTGACATGAACGGCTGATGCCGGACTTTATTTTATCTCTGTCATACGGTTCTCTTGTATTGTCCTTTTTTATAACCATAAGGGGAATACTTTCTATTCTTTCATATGTAGTAAAACGCTTATGACAACTTTCACATTCTCTTCGTCTGCGAATTTCACCGTTGTCGGTAGGTCTTGAATCTATTACCCTGCTGTTGAGTTCCCCACAAAATGGACATTTCATATATTAACTCCTATAGTTGTCAATCGGCATACTTTTCGGACTGACTTTTGATAAGCTCCTCGTCTTCAAAGTAATTGATACGCATGGCTTCCTTAACCTTTCTGAGAGTCTCGTTGGAAGCTTCTATTGCTCTTTCCGTTCCCTGTCTTAATATATCATATACCTTAGGGATGTCTTTCTCATACTCCGCTCTTCTTGCCCTTATAGGCGAAAGCATTCTGTCAAGAACTTTATTGAGAAACTTCTTTATTTTCACATCGCCCAATCCGCCTCTCATATAATGAGCTTTCAGCTCATCCATGGAACTGTATTCAGGCAAGAATTTTTCAAAATCCGCCTCTTCCGAAAAGGCGTCAAGATATGTAAATACGGTATTTCCCTCTACTTTACCGGGATCTTCTATCCTTATATGGTTAGGATCCGTATACATTCCCATTACTTTCTTTTTTACTTCCTCCGGAGTATCCGAAAGGTAAATGCAGTTTCCGAGGGACTTGCTCATTTTTGCTTTTCCGTCCGTTCCCGGTAATCTTCTGCATGCATCGTTTGAAGAAAGCATACTCTCAGGTTCAACAAGAACCTCTCCGTATGTGGAATTAAACTTTCTCACAATCTCTCTTGCCTGTTCAAGCATCGGCTCCTGATCTTCTCCCGCCGGAACAACATTTGCACCGAACGCTGTAATATCTGCAGCCTGACTTATCGGATATGTAAAAAATCCTACCGGAATATTCGTATCAAAACCTCTCATTGTAATTTCCGACTTCACTGTAGGATTTCTCTGCAGTCTTGATACCGTAACAAGATTACTGTAATACATTGTAAGTTCCGGGAGAGCAGGCAACATTGACTGTATGAATATATTGGATTTTTCCGGATCTATACCGGCTGATAAATAATCCAGAGTTACCTCCAGAATATTCTGTCTTATTTTTTCCGGATTGTCGGCGTTATCCGTCAACGCCTGTGTATCCGCAACCAAAATAAATATTTTGTCATATTCCCCTGAGTTTTGAAGTTCAACCCTTTTTCTCAACGAACCTACATAATGCCCTAAATGTAACTTACCTGTGGGTCTGTCGCCCGTAAGAATTATTTTTGCCATTTTTTAAGTCCTTTTCTCTGTATATTTTTGTGAAAAATTCTAACACAAAATAAAATAGCGGTCAAAATGTGTACTGTTTATGCGACTCTGTTTACAGAGATCCTTATACATTTGACTGTTCTCTTATATTTTTAAATTCCCGTGTATAAAATATATCTTTGTTTTTTGTGAATCCGCTTATGAAATAGTTTAAAAATCCGAGTATGAACACCTGAGGAATAAACAAATCCACAAACAGCATGGTCGCATTAACAAAGTTGGACAGTGAAATGGTAATAAGCACGGCAAGGAGAGTATAATGTCCTTCTCTTGCGGCTCTGTAGATAAACACTGTATAAATGAACAGAATTACCGAAAGCGCAATAACACCGTATGCGAAATAATAGTATAAATAACCGTTATCTATGAAAAATTTAGGATTATTTGCGCTGTATTCCATTCCTTCCGGAAGATTCCCCACCATTTTCACTTTCTGACCTGTGAATGTAAGAGAATATTTATCAAATGCCTGTCTCGTAAATGTGAGTCTTCCCACTAATTTTCCGTCAAGCCAATTAAGGAAATTATGGGCATTCGGATTAAAGAAATATGAAGTTATAAATGAAATAACAGTTACAACTCCGGGTATTGCCGCGCAGAAGCAGGCAAATATTTTATTTTTAACAAATACGTTTCTTCCCAATCTGACTGCTACGTATACCGCAAATAATATTACCTCACTTAAAAACATAAGTCTGTTATCGGTGATTTTGAAAACAAGATAATCCAAAGCCAATATAATCGGAATTTCCCAATATTTAAAACTGTTTTTTCTCAGGTACAGGTATCCCATTGTCAAAATAAACGCACAATATGAAACAGTTGCGTAAGCGTCAAATCCGAACGAATCGACGTAGAACACGTCATCTCCGTGTATTCTTATAAATTTAAGATTTTCGGCAAAGCCCAATGCGCAACATATCGGAACAAACGCCAACATTCCCGCTACGGCAATAAAAGACGTTTTTACGAGATCATAGAATCTTGTTCCGAACGACCCCATAATAAATAATGCCAAAAAAACGACTTCTTTATTATATTGCCACATTCCGGTCAGCGAAAACGCCCCGGCGACGACCAGTACATCGGCCGTTATCCATTTAACGGACTTGTGGTCTCTGATAATAAGCCTCAGTATAAGCAGTGTGATGACAAGAACCGTAACACCGCCTGTTGCATATCTTCCGGGATGGTATGCAATTTTGCTTCTTATCCATATTTTAAATATGATATAAATTCCGAGAGCCACATATACAAGAATTGCGCTTTTTTTAGATCTGATATCAACTAAATTATCATCTGTCATATCAACGAACCCTTCTCTTCCCTTCAGCAATACCTAAAGCTCTCTTTGTAAAATATCCCGACGACACCCTGTCGGAAAATCTTTTTATGTTGTTAAGCATTTCACCGTATTGCTCTTCGGTAATATTCTTTCTTTTAACGGCAATATCATCTAATGAGTCTATCGTAAATCCGAGATTATATTTTTCAACCAATTCCGCAAGCGCCGCCTGCTTCCATATAATGATAGGAAGTCCTGCCGCCAGATATAAAGAGAACTTATGAGGGTTATTTATTCTTAAGTACTCTCCGTACTGACCCCTGCACATGTCAATGTCGGTTCCGTCCCATACAAGACCGTAGCTGCCTTCCAGAATTCCCGGAAGTTTATCCGCATCTCCCACACCTTTATATGTATAGTCGATATTTTTCAATCCGCCCTCGTCAAGATTAATTCCGTAAAGGTTAAAGCTAGTTCCCACATTATGATCAAAATTGTAAAGATATGTTGCCTTTTCGGGAAAAAGATTTCCCGCAATAACCACGGGTGCATCTATGCGTATTCTATCCGACGCAGGGACTTCATTTTCGCTCTTTTCCCACATATAATCAAATACTCCCAGGGTTATGAGTTTTGACGGTTTATATCCCGTCGCCTTCATTATGTCTTTCATGCATGTGTTGTGAACTATTATTTTATTAAATAACGGTAATGCGAATTTATCTTCAAAATAATAATAATTTTTGAAAAATTTGTTGCGTCTATCCCATCTTAATGTGTCCATATCATGAACTATGGCAATAAGACGGACGCCTCTTCTTCTCAAATCAACCACAAGACTTCTGAGTCTTACCCAAAAATGAGGCGGATACTGAACCAATAATACGTCACCTGCCTTAAGGTGTGCCGTCGCCTGTCTCCACATTCTTGTGTTCTTTAAGATATATGCCGCCTCATTAATTTTCTTTTTAAAACCCGTAACATTGTCTATTTCTTTACAGTTAACGGTTATCCTCTTATATCCGACAGAGTCCAAAATGTTAAATATATCTACTCTCGCCTTGGATGTCGCTATATTGCTCCACTTTTCAGGATCGATTTCTTCTATGTAGTACTTCATCATACACCTCTAAAATATTATTGATATTATTATCTATACTAAATGTATTATAAGCATATTTCTGCCCTTCCAGGGCAATCTTTTTCATGCTTTCCCTGTTATCGGCAACTCTTTTTAACGCCTTAAACAACCCCTTTGCCCCTTCTTCGGAATCATAGAGAAGTCCCGTAACACCGTCTTTTATCAATTCCGATGTTGCGGCGGTTTCCGAGTCGGAACCCACAACCAGTGCGCCGCTGAGCATTCCTTCCACGGTTGTGAGTCCAAATGCTTCACTCTTTGAGCACATACATAATACATCGTAATCGGTGAGAACTTTGTTTACGTTGTCAACATATCCCTTAAGATGAACCGTGTCGGATAATCCGTTTCTTGCTATATATGCTTTTAAACTATTTTCATAATTAACGTTATTAGTATTGCCGTATATATCGGCCGTAACTTTAATTCCCGATTTTACAAGCATATTTACGGCTTTAATTAAAATATCCTGTCCCTTGTTGGCATGTATTCTTCCGGTCATTACTATTCTGATAACGTCATTTTTTAAAATATCCCTTGACGAATAAAACTTTTCGACATCCACACCGTCATATATTCTGATTATTTCTTTTTTAATATGAGGCTGAAAGTGATTTTTTATCATATCCGATACGGCTATTACGGCATCAGCCCTGTTAAGCATGTTGTAGGATCTTTTTTCGTTTACGAATTTGTGATTTAAACCCGATGAAAGCAGCTCTCTGATATGCCAAACAACCGGTATCCCCATTTTAAACGGCATTAATGCCGGAAGACCGCTTGTTACCGCATTGATGTGAACCAAGTCGATATCATGCTTCTTAATTATTGATTCCATTCTGCTGCTTACGTCCTTAACGGATATACTTTGTACAATCTTATGTATCGGCTGTTTATATATACCGGAATAATAAATTTTTGCGGCAATATTTTTCCATTGTTTATCAAAATTAATGTTGGTATGTCTGAACCACATGGTTACATATTGATACAGAGGTTCAACCGTAATTCCGCATTTTCTTAATTCTCTTCCGAGTTCGCCCGGAGGTGCCGCCACCACTGCATTTACTCCCCGACGCTTAAGATTCTGAGCAATCATAAGTACGCATTGGCTCGCTCCGTTAGTCAATTTGCCGTTAGTGCTTACAAGCAATATATTATTCATTTTTTTCATATTCTTTCTGTTTTTCTCTTTCGTGGTCTCTTTTCTCTCTTATGAATTCCGCAGCTGATTCATCTATTCTGTTCATATTGCGTACTCCGTAAAAATATCCCAAATCGCTTTTTTTCACTTTGAACTTTGCGCTTATAAGACCGTGTTTTTTGCATTTAAATACGGCATAATAATTTTTATTATCCGAAAACCAACGAACAACTCTTTCCATGGTTTCACTGCATATAAAGCAGCTGCCCTTTCTTAATTCCCTGTACTTTGTGGCCTTTTCTTTACAGTCAAACCCTCTCGTAATATATTCTTCGGAAAATCCCGATCTTTTGCGAATTTCCTCCGACGGCTTTTTGGGTATTCTGTAAGTATCCACGCTTACGTTTTCCACCAATTCCTCATCTTTTAACTTCTGCATTACCTGCGCGGTGTATTGAGCATCGTGAATGGCTCTGTGATATTGCATGGATTGTGTAATGCCGAGGGCTTTAACGGCGGATTCGAGACTCGGGCTCATATTGCCGTCAAGATATTGTTTGCTGTATACCTTTTGAAGGTCAAAATAAAGAAAAGGCATAGGAAAATGATTCTCTATGCCGTAGTAACTCATATTCCTTTGAAACTGTATAAGGTCAGCTTCACCCCATGTACAGAAATAAAAATCAGTGCCGCACCAATTAATAAACTCTTCGTATACGGTCTTAAAATCTTTACCCTTTTGTAAGTCTTTCATTGTGATAGGCAACATATTTTCAACAGCTTTATGCAGCTTGAAATAAACCTGAGGTCGTATCAGTCTGTCAAAGGAACTGATAAAGTTTTTATTTTCATCAAGCTTAACAGCGCCTATCTCAATAATTTCAAAGGGTATCTTACTGCCGCTTTTATTTGCAATAACTCTGCCTGTAGGAGACTGATTCCATTCTAAGTCAAATACAATGTATTGCATATTAACCACTTTCTTCCAACAATCAACCTGTTTTATTATTCTCTCCGTCTTCATTTGCATCCTTCGATACAAATGTGCCCGATTTCGTGTGCTTTTCGTTTTTCTTAACCTTTTTTGCGGGTTTAATTCTTAACATAATCACTAACAGCCCGATAAAAATTGCGGCAAATACTGATATGTATACAATAATTAAAACCATTAACACCTCCGAATATTATCTTCTAATTATAAGAAAAACACGGCTGTTATGCAAGGATTATAATGTTTCTTAAGAACACGTATACATATGATTTAAGGCAATAAATACTTACGTTTCAATATGATTCGGCATGCAGTTTTGGTTTTGACTTTTATATATGCAATCATATATAATGTCTTATTAGTTTTATTAGTTTTCACAGAGTATATTTGCGGATTTTCCGTTGCATATATCAGGTGTTTTGGAGTTAATGGAGGATATTATGATCAAAACTGCTCTTATTATGGCCGGAGGTAAAGGTGAAAGATTTTGGCCGAGAAGCAGACAGTCTTTACCCAAACAATTTTTATCATTGACAGACGATGACAAAACAATGATTCAGCTTACAATAGAGAGAATCGGTTCAATCGTTGATATAGAAAATGTTTATGTTGTAACCAACAGGGATTATAAAGGCCTTGTAAAAGAACAAATTCCCGGCATTCCGTCGGAAAACATAATATGCGAGCCTGTCGGACGAAACACTTCTCCGTGTATAGGGCTCGGGGCTGCGCATATAAAGCATAAATATCCCGATGAAGACGTTACGATGATTGTTCTTCCGTCAGATCATTTAGTTAAAAACAACGATATCTTTACGGATACGTTGAATCACGCCTGTGAAATTGCGGAAAGCGGTCCCAATCTTGTAACTATCGGAATAACTCCCAATTATCCCGAAACAGGATACGGATATATTAAATATAATGAACAAAAACCCGAGGGCAATTCATTTGCCGTTGATTCATTTGTTGAAAAACCGGATCTTGAAACGGCAAAAAAATATCTCAAGGACGGCAATTACCTTTGGAACAGCGGTATGTTCATATGGAAGCTGTCAACCATAACCGAATGTTACAGGAAATTCCTTCCTGATATGTATTCTTCATTATCGGAAATTGAAAAGTCAATCGGTACCGCTTCCGAAAAGGAATGTGTTAACAATATATTCCCTAACATGGAAAGTATTTCAATTGATTACGGAGTTATGGAAAAATCCGACAGCATCTATATTATACCGGGCAACTTCGGTTGGGATGACGTGGGTTCTTGGCTTGCCGTAAGCCGTATAAATAAAACGGACTCCGATAATAATATAATAAGAGGCAATGTAGTTTCTCTTGGTGTAAAAAATTGCATAATCGAAGGTTCTGATAAGCTTATCGCCGCTGCGGGTATAGAAGATTTAATCGTAGTCGATTCCGGTGACGCCATGCTGATAATACCTAAGGAAAAAGCCTGTGATATTAAAGAACTTATTGCAAAAATACGCAATAATAATTTAGAAAAATATTTATAAATGTTTCGATTTAATATGTCGTACAAACAGATATATGATATTAACCTATTTGCTGTCTGAATCATAAAAGCCGGACAGCGGGTTATCCGTACTTAAAAGGGACACGATCCGCGGGAAATATGAGGTAATCCCTCAATCTCCCGTCGGTCGTGTCCCTTTTAATAATTATATAACATAATATTTAATTCATAAAATGTAAAAAACTGTTAAAATTACATTCGCCCCGACATGCCGGTTTGCACAATTAATCTTTTTGAAGTTTAATTGTAACGGTCGTTCCTTCTCCCGACTTACTTTCAAGCTTTATCGAGCCATCATGATAAGCGGTTGCATGCTTTACTATGGAAAGGCCTAAACCTGTACCGCCGGTTTCTTTTGAATGACTTTTATCGGCACGGTAAAAACGTTCAAATATTCTGCCCTGATGTTCAATCGGAATGCCGATTCCCGTATCGCTGACGGAAAGAATTGCGTCAGCGTTATCACTCTTAACATCTATAATAACGCTTCCACCCTCCTTATTGTAACGAATTGCATTATCGCAAAGGTTGTATATTATTTCATATATGTATCTTCTGACACCGTTTATAATGCAATGTTCTCCTCTCAGACTTATATCTACATTCTTTTTCTCCGCCGCCTGAGACAGGATCTCAACAACTTCATTTGCAACTCCGTAAACATCAACCGGCTCCTTCGGAACCTCATTATTCTCATCCAGCTGCGACAGCCTGATTATGTCATTAATAAGGGAAACCAGCCTCGAGGCTTCTTTCTTTATATTTCCGATAAATTTTTTCGTATCTTCCGGTTTTACAAGATCATTTTCCAGCAGTTCGGCGCTTCCGATTATGGATTGCAGCGGTGTTTTCAATTCATGGGAAACATTGGCGGTAAATTCCTTACGATTTCGCTCGGCAAATACCATTTCAGTGATGTCGAAACATAAGATTACAACACCTATTGTTTCTCCTTCCGATTCCGTGCGATTTACCATAAACTGATATTCTTTTCCGCCTGCTTCCTTGCGAAATTCACTGTGCTTTCCGCCGTTTAGTGCCTTTTTTACGGCTTCGTTCATCTCCGGACTTCTGTTTACCACGAGAAAATCACGCCCAATTACGGAATCATCTGTCTCAAACAGATTTTTTGCGGCACCGTTGATACTTAACACAATTCCGTTTTTATCGAGTATAACAAGACCTTCGTTCATTGAATCCGTAATCTGTTTAAATTCATCGGATCTTCGTTTCAGCTCATGTACCTGCCACGTAATCTGCTTATGCTGTTTGCTCAGCTTTTCCAGAATCGGCGTCAGTTCTTCGTATGTATCGTTCTCCTCGGGATTATCAAGATTTATGGAATTCAGCGGTTTTACAATATTCTTTGCCATTCTGTGAGACAATATGAGAGCAATAATAACCGCAATGATAAATATTGCAATTATAGCCGGAAGCATGCCCAAAAGCAATCCGCCGACGGAGGCCTGGCTGACGGAAATACGAAGAATGTCTCCGTTATCTAACTTTACCGCTTCATAAAACGTACGTTCAGTCAATGTTGATGAATATCTGTCACTGCTGCCTCTGCCGTATTTCAATGCTTCCGATACTTCATCACGATTTAGATGGTTTTCCATATTTTTAGCATCAGCCTGTGTATCGTAGAGCACTTCTCCGTCAGGCGATATCATTGTTAAACGAAAAACCGAAGAATTAAACTTTTCAAAGTATTTAACACCTTCGTCGTTTACGCTTGCGGTGACGATGGAAAGCTCATCTTTGAGCCTTGAAACCTGAAGCTTCACAAAATAGTTATATAAAAAGCCGCTTGCCGTGAAAAAAACAGCCAAAAAAACGATCATCGTAACAGCCATAACGGAACGAAAAATCTTTTTGCTCATTTGGAACTCCCCATTTTATAACCGACACCGATAACCGTTTTTATCTGCGAACCGGCTTCTCCCAACTTCTGGCGGAGAGTCTTAATATGCATGTCTACCGTTCTTGATTCTCCGAGGTAATCCACGCCCCAAACTTCAGAAAGAAGCTTATCTCTCGAAAATACGATCCCGGGGCTGTTCATAAAAAGTTTCAACAGCTTGTATTCCTTAAACGTAAGGGTTATCTTCTCTCCCTTAACGGTAACAAGGTGTTCCTTGTCAATCAGTACGATATCTCCCACCGAAACCGTGTCATCATTTTTCTCTGCCGACTCACATCGTCTAAGAACAGCTTTTATTCGGGAAACCATTTCCATAACTCCGAACGGTTTTACAAGATAATCATCTGCTCCCGTATCAAGTCCGTATATTTTATCCATTTCCGTACCCTTTGCGGTTGCCATAATAACAGGTATCCCCTTAGTCAGAGGATTATTCCGTATTTCCCTGAGTACTTCAACGCCGTCTTTGCCCGGAAGCATAATATCAAGCACTATAAGTTCGGGTTTTTCCGTTCTCAGCGCCTCAAGCATTGAGATTCCGTCGGAAAATCCCCTTGCTTCAAAGCCCGTTTGTGTTAATGTATAAACTTCTATTTCTCTTATTGTATCATCGTCATCAACACACCAAATCATAATACTTATCCTTTGTGGACACCCGTAACGGAAAACTCAACCCATTCGGCAATATTTACGGCATGATCTCCTATTTTTTCAAAGTATTTGGCAATCATCAGAAGATCCAAAGCGTATTCTCCGTCCGAAGCATTTTCAGATATCATATTGATAAGAGTCTGTTTAACGCGGTCGAACGCATCATCTATAACATCATCATACTCTATAACGGCGTTGGCAAGATCTATATCCTGTCTTACATATGCATCCACGCTTTCGGTCACCATTTTCATGGCGGCTTCCGCCATAATGCGTATGTCGGTGCACTCAACATCTGTTCTTCCGTTTAAGTATGAGATTATATCCGTAATATTTTCAGCCTGATCTCCTATCCTTTCCATATCCGTAATCATCTTAAGCGCCGCGGATATAACACGAAGATCTCTTGCCACGGGTTGCTGCTGGAGAAGAAGCTTTATACAGATGGATTCGATATTCCTTTCCATATGATCAATGTTTTCTCTCAGATTCTTTGCTTTATCGGCACACCCCGTGTCGCCTTCAAGGAGAGCTTTTACCGACAGATAAATAATACTCTCGCATTCCGTGCCCATTTCAATCATTTTTTTATTCAACAGACTAAGCTGTTCATCAAATCTGCTCCTCATAATTAACCAAACCTTCCCGTTATATAATCTTCCGTTCTCTTTTCACTTGGCTGTGAGAATAATTTTTCGGTATCATCAAATTCTATCAACTCGCCGAGAAGGAAGAATGCCGTATTATCTGAAATACGAACAGCCTGTTGCATATTATGAGTTACTATGATTATAGTGTATTCCTTCTTCAGCTGCAATGTAAGCTCTTCTATTCTGGAAGTTGAAATGGGATCAAGCGCCGAAGTAGGTTCATCCATAAGAAGTACTCTCGGACTTACGGCAAGAGCCCTGGCAATACAAAGACGCTGCTGCTGGCCGCCCGAAAGACCGAGTGCGCTTTTCTTAAGCCTGTCCTTTACCTCATCCCAAATTGCCGCATCTCTCAATGCCTTTTCCACGATTTCATTTAACTTTATCTTATTAGTTATTCCATGGGTTCTCGGACCGTATGCTATATTGTCGTATATACTCATCGGAAACGGGTTCGGTCTTTGAAAAACCATACCCACATCACGTCTTAATTCATTTACATCCACATCTTTATCGAATATATTCTTACCTTCGTAGCATACCTCGCCCGTAATTTTAACATTCCCCACAAGGTCGTTCATTCTGTTAAGAGTTTTAAGAAATGTGGACTTACCGCATCCCGAAGGTCCTATTAACGCCGTGATACTCTTTTCCGGTATATTTATGTTTATATTTTTTAAAGCCTCGTTTTCACCGTACCAAAGGCACAGGTCTTTAACCGTTATTATGTCACTCATACTTTTCTCCTTTTGGCAAAATATTTTCCTACTAAAGTTGCCGATAAGTTTATCAATAGCATTAAGATCATGAGTATGGCCGCAATGGCAAATGCAACGCCGAATTCACCTTCCTCTTTTGCGTAAACATAGAGGGCAACCGTTAATGTTGCTCCCGGTGAAGAAAGTCCCGTCAATATACCGTGTATGGCATGAGCAAAACCTGCAGTAAACAGTAATGCTGCGGATTCACCTATAATTCGACCTGCAGACAATATACATCCGGTTATAACTCCGTCAACGCATCCCGGAAGTACAACGGTACGGATAACTCTCCATTTTCCGGCACCGAGGCCGAATGCTCCTTCCCTGTAACTCTGAGGTACGGTCTTAAGACTTTCCTGTGTGGTTCTCATTACCGTAGGCAGATTCATAATAACAAGAGTTAATGAGCCGGCAAGAAGGCTTGTACCGAAATTGTTTGAAAACAGCAGCATTCCCACAAGACCGTATATTATTGAAGGAATACCGGATAATGTCTCCGCGGCATATTCAATTATGGAAACTATTTTTTTATTTTTGGCATATTCCGTAAGATAAATAGCCGCTCCCACGCCAAGCGGAAGTACTATGATAAGGGTTGCAAGCAAAATATATAATGTATTAAGAATATCAGGCAAAATACCTATTCTCTCCGCCGAATAGCTCGGTTTTGTGGAAAGTAATTCCCATGTTATGTTGGGAACTCCCTTCACAAATACATATATAAGTATGAAAAGTACCAATGCCACGGTAATTACTGTTGATACGATCATCAATCCACGCATCGATGCAATATATGATTTTCTTTTTCTGTTCATATCATTTCTCCTTATCTCTTTTCAGAAGAAAATTAAGAGTGGCATTAATAAGCATAATAAATAAGAAAAGCACAAGGGCTATTGAAAACAATGCATTTCTCTGTAAACTTCCGGGGCTTGAATAAGACATCTCACTTGCAACGGCCGTCGTAAGAAAACGCACGCTTCCGAATAATGTAGGCATATTGGCAACATTTCCCGCAACCATAATAACCGCCATTGTCTCGCCGATAGCTCTTCCCACGCCAAGCACCACCGCTGCGGCAATTCCGCTTTTTGCGGCAGGAACCGAAACTCTGAAATATGTCTCCGTTGCTGTTGCTCCGAGGGCCAGCGAACCGTCTTCATATTCCTTAGGAACAGCATCAAGCGCCGTCATCGACATTTTAATAATGTTTGGAAGTATCATTACCGCCAGTACTATAACAGCCGCAAGAAGACTTGCTCCGTCAGACAATTTAAACAATATTCTGATTCCGGGTACGAGAACAAGCATACCCACAAGGCCATATACAACCGACGGAATCCCCGCAAGAAGATCAACGGCAACTCCAACCGCTGCTCTTACCTTTTTATTTGCAACTTTTGATAAAAATACCGCAGTGAAAAATCCGATGGGAACACCTATAACAATGGCTCCCGCCATACCATATACACTTGATAAAATAAAAGGTAAAATTCCGAATTTCGGTTCTGCGGCCGTGGATGCCCATTCCTGACCGAACAGGAAATTAAAGAGTCCGATTTGCGCAATTGCCGGAATTCCCGAAACGATGAGATATATTGTGATTACAAGAACAAATCCCACCGTTATTGTTCCGAGTATAAGAAAAATACCGTGTATGATATTTTCAAATAATTTCTTTTTTTTCATAATATGACCTCAATTTTAATAAGCGACGGAATTTTATTTCCGCCGCTTACAGCTGTTAATTTGCAGGAACCACACCTGCGCCGCTTATAATTTCATTTGCGGATTTTGAAGTAATGTACTCCATAAAGTTCTTAGCATTTTCGGATAATTCTTTATCCTTCATCGTTACAAGTACAAACGGACGTTGTACAACGTAGCTTCCGTCCTTAACCGTTTCTTCCGAAGGAGCAACTCCGTTAACTTTAAGTGCCTTTACGTTATCTTTAACCGCAGATAATGATGCATATCCTATTGCGGAAGGATTGCTTGCCACCGTGGCAATAACATCACCCGTTGAAGTTAATTCCTGACGATATTTACACTTATCTTTTGTATATGTGATAGATTCAAATCCGTCTCTTGTACCGCTTCCCGCTTCACGACCGATGAGTACTATTTCCGAGTCATTTCCGCCGGCATCTTTCCAGTTACTGATTTCACCTGTGTAAATTTTTGTAATAGTATCCAAACTCATATCCGATACCGGATTTTCAGGGTTAACGATTATTGCAATACCGTCAAGTGCAAGAGTTGTTTCCTGAAGACCTTTCGCCTTCTCCTCATCCTTTAATGAACGGCTTGAAAGTCCGATATCGCATCTTCCTTCCTGCACTGCCTGAATACCGGATCCTGAACCGGTTGCGTTATATGTTACCGTAACGCCTGTGTTTGATTCATATGCTTCGCTTAAAGCTCCGATTACTTTACTCATGGAAGTAGAACCGTCTGTTGTTACGGTGCCTCCCTCTGCCTGCTTTGTTGTGTCAGATGATCCTGCTCCGGCGCCGCAGCCTGCAAATATCGCTCCTACGGATGTTGCTAATACGATTGTACCGATAATCTTTTTCATTTTGTGACTCCTTTGAGATATCCTGAATTTATCTTAACTGATGTCATTAGTTTATTTCACGGCGGTAAAATCCGCATGCATATACATGTAAAATGAATGTAAAATAATTTACGGTTTTTTTATATTTTGCTGTTAATATAAAAAAACAGGGGAATAACCCCTGTTTCTGCATTTATCTCAAATATTGATTTATTCGTTGTGAAATATATCCCGTGTATAAACTTTTTCACATACGTCATCTAAGAAACTGTCATATCTGTTAGTTAAAATTATATCTGACGAACGCTTAAATTTTTCAATATCATTGTCAACCTCGCATCCCAGAATTTTATCTCCCGAGTGTAATGTAGGTTCATAAATTGTTAAATTATAGCCTTCGCCGTGAAGTCTTTTTATTACTCCAAGAATGGATGAGTTTCTGAAATTATCCGAATTGGTTTTCATAACAAGTCTGTATATGCCTATTGTTTTATCCTTGTTATGCTCTAATTTTTTTTGAACCACGTCGGAAATATAATCCTTTCGCGTTCTGTTGCTCAATACGATAGCTTCCATCAGATTTTCCGGAACATCCTGATAGTTGGCAAGAAGCTGCTTAGTGTCCTTCGGAAGGCAATATCCCCCGTATCCGAAAGACGGATTATTGTATCCCGTTCCTATTCTCGGATCAAGGCAGACACCGTTTATTATGTTTTCCGTGTTAATCCCCTTCATTTCCGCATATGTGTCCAGCTCATTGAAAAACGATACTCTCAGGGCAAGATACGTATTGGCAAATAATTTAACGGCCTCCGCCTCGGTGCTCCCCATGATTAAGGTATCAATATTCTCTTTTATTGCGCTTTCCGTAAGCAATTCAACAAATTTTTCGGCACGCCGCTTCAGGCTGTCGTCTCCGAGATCTACCCCGACTATTATTCGGCTTGGATATAAATTATCATACAGAGCTTTGCTTTCTCTTAAAAATTCCGGACTGAATATAATGTCGGCTTTGTATTTTTCTCTTACTCTCTCCGTATACCCCACCGGAATTGTTGATTTGATTACTATTACCGCGTCCTTATTGTATGAAAGCACTGATTCAATAACACTTTCCACTGCGGAAGTATCAAAGAAATTCTTATCCGTATCATAATTTGTAGGAACAGCTACTATAACATAGTCGGCGTTGCTGTATGCATATTCCGCATCCGTTGAAGCAGTTAAATTTAACTCTTTCGTTTTAAGATATTCTTCAATTTCTCTGTCTGCAATAGGTGAGAGCTTTTTGTTGATCATATTGACTTTTTCTTCAACAACATCTACCGCAATAACTTTATTATGCTGTGCCAAAAGAACAGCCAGGCTCATACCGACATATCCTGTTCCGGCAACGGCAATTTTAACTTCATCTGACATACCCTTTTCTCCATAAGTCAATAAATTATAGTACGTATTAATAAAAATGCCATACAGCAAAAATTATATATCCAATTCCCACTCATGATCGAATCTGACAACACCGACATCCGTAAGGTGGGAAACCACATTAAATTCTATTGCA
Organism: Howardella ureilytica; assembly: GCF_054657495.1. Lineage (NCBI taxonomy): Bacteria > Bacillati > Bacillota > Clostridia > Eubacteriales > Howardella > Howardella ureilytica. The sequence goes on from NZ_BAAHYP010000001.1 coordinate 119,726, forward strand.
TGCCTGTAATAATCAACAGGTATTCCGTCCCCGTATTCAATGGTAATGTCTATCCAATATTTACCCGGTATTAAATTGACATTATTAAATGTAACATTATATCCGCCGTCTTTATCGATATCAAAGTTAGAAAATCTGTCTATTCTGGTATTGGTTCCGTGAACCCATAATCCGTCTCCTCTGAATATTCCGAAACCGAATACCGCATCCTCTATCTTTTGTCTTAATTTATAGCTGAGCTCCATTTTAAAGCTTTCGCCGGTTTCAAAAGTATATTTTTCGTTACCGTCGGAATCCAAAAGAGCTTTTTGCACAAATACCGCTCTTGCATCTCCGCTGTGCTCGCCTTTCATGCTCGGAGGAAATTTATATTTGTCAAATTCATCATCTCCGGTCTTATTTTGCTCGATAATCCAGTTGACATTTTCTTCGTCTAATTTGGCCTGCTGTAATTCATTCATATAATCAAGATATTTAAGATGTACATCCTTGGGTTCCCCGATCATTTCAACATGACCTTCTTTTATCCAAATAGACTTGTCACAAAACAGCTCTATCTGTCCAAGCGAATGAGATACTATAACTATTGTCACTCCGCTTTTTTTTATTTCTCTTAATTTATTAAAGCACTTTGCCTGGAAGTTGGCATCTCCTACAGCGAGAATCTCATCAATAAGGAGCACATCTGCATTTACGTTAATGGCAACCGAAAATGCAAGTCGCATATACATACCCGATGAATATGTTCTGACCGGATTATCTATATATTCTCTAAGCTCCGAGAAATCTATGATATCTTCAATTCTTTCATCTATCTCTTTTTTGGTGAGACCGAAAATAGACGCATTGATGTATATATTCTCTCTTCCGCTCATATCCGGATGGAAGCCCGCTCCGAGCTCTATAAGGCTTGATACTCTTCCTTTTAGTTCTATGCTTCCCGAAGACGGATATATTATTTTTGTCAGCAACTTAAGAGTTGTTGATTTTCCGCACCCGTTCTTGCCTACAAGCCCTACCGCTTCACCTTTTTTTATTGAAAACGAAATATTATCCAAAACTTTTCTTAATTCAAACTTATTACGTTTCCAAAAGAGCATTCGCTCTTTTAATTCATTTCCTTTATCGAAATAAACTTTAAAATGCTTCGACACATTTCTAACTTCGATAGCATTTTCACTTGATTCCATAATATTCTCCCAACAATCCGGTACGCTTTAGAACGTTTCCGCAAAGCCTTTTTGTAATTTATTAAATACAGCCCAGCCTATTATCAGACTGGCAATTCCGACGATTAAAGCATATATCAGGTTAGTCATGTCCGGAAATTGCTTATAATAAAGTATGTCTCTGTATATTTCTATTATAGGTGTCATCGGATTAGCGTAGAATATAAACCTGAGTCTGTCAGGTACAAGGCTGACGTCATACATTACTGGAGTAACATACTGCCATGCCATTGTAATTATTCCGAGAATGTACTGCATATCCCTTAAATATACGGTTATTCCCGACACTATCATTGCGAATCCGAGACAAAGAATATATTGCACCGCCATTACGATCGGCAGTCCCAGCAGTGCAACCGGGTCGATTCCGCGCCCCGAAAATAACGTAACTGCAATTACAACTATAAACGACAGCAACATATTGATAAATGCGCTTGTAACGGTGGATATAGGCAGGACAGCCCTCGGAAAATAAATTTTCTTTATCATGTCCTTCTCATCCAAAACACATCTTGAGCCGTCCGTCAGGCTGGTGGAAAAGAATATCCACGGTATGAGAGCAACAAAGAGAAAAAGGTAATATTGCTCATGTTCACTTCTCATAATTACAGAGAATACCAGTGTATATACAACGAGCTGAAGAAGCGGGTTGATAAATGTCCATAAAAAGCCGAGAACAGAACCTTTGTATCTGCCCCTTAAGTTTTTTCTCACCAGGCTTTTTATCATTTCTCTGTAATTATAAACTTCTCTGATAGGATTCACTTTAATTTCTCCGATTGTATTGTAGTTTATTTACTGTTTTTCAATGCTTTATTATATATGGCATTGATTCTCTTTTTTATTATTTTTCCGACGCTTTCCTTTGAAAGTTGATTGTTGATACTTTTAAGCGCATTATCTCTGATTTTGTTATAGAACTCCCTGTCCGTATAAAGCTTTCTCATGTAACCCGCTGCATGTTCAAAACTTGCTTCCGCCCATTTTGATCCCTCCGGGAAAAGAGGTATGTTCTTTCCGACATTTACAAGTTTATAATTAACCATACATGCCGTTTCTCTGTTCTGAAATTCCACGTTGCCGGACCAGTCGGTGGCAATCGTAGGTGTTCCGAGCATCATGCTTTCCGCAAGCGTAAGTCCGAATCCCTCGGAACGATGCAGGGAAACATATACGTCAACATCTCTTATCATGCTGTTAACTTCAATTTTTTCGTATTCACCGGTTAAGAAATAAACATTATCATAACCTGCGGTCATTCTTTTCAGTTCGTCTATGTCTCCCGTTCTGTGCTTTGAAGGAACAACTTTAATTACAAGTCCGACCGAAGGATCATTTTTCTTAAACGCCTTTTTGAATGCTCTGACAACCGCCTGTGGATTTTTTCTTTCAACAAGAGAATCGGAGGCATACATTGTAAGGAACAGAAATCTGTCCTCCGGCAGGCCGAAATATTTCCTGTCATACTTCTCATCATACGGAGCAGTTACGCTGTGAGGTACGGTAACTACTTTTTTATTGGTATACTTTCTGAATACACTTGAAGCAAATTCGGAAGGAGTCCAAAACTCATCCGCCATACACATATAAGGTATCCACTTTTCAGGCAGCTCCTCTAATTCCCACACCCAATGAGCAATGTTATAATGCCCGCTCCACGGCTTGGGACCGAGCTTTAAATACGCGTTCGGAAAATCGGCGGTGTTAATGTGAAATAAATTAATTCCGTAAGGGTATCCGTCTGTATTTTTATCTTTAAACGGATTCTCCTGAGAAAATCCGTCTTCGCACAAAGAGAATTGATGTGTTGCAAAGGGAATGTTTTGATCTTCCATAACTCCGCCCAAAAGTCTCATGCTCTGACCTATCCCCGTGGCAGACTCAATGTCTCCGACCAGATTGATACCTTTTTTGAATCTGACCGGATTAAACTTTTTCTTCGGCTCGGTCTTAAACTTATGCACGGCCATTTTACCGGTATTGTTAGTCAATATCTCATATATTTTATCTATTATAAATTGCGGCACAAATTTGCCTGCTACCGGTCTTACTTTATGTCCTATATCAAGAATAGTATTGCCTAAATCCATTCCGCTCTCCTAATCTAATCACATAGCCTTAAATTTATCGTATACTCAAAAAGAATTTTTTGAGTTTCTCCCCCAAAACTTCCGGCGCATAACTGTCCAGCACTCTGTTGTATGATGCGACATCCACATTTGCATTATAATTTTCCATGGCGTCCGACAGCGCCTCTACCGTATATTCGCCGGAAATATTAAATCTGTTGACACAATCTCCGACTATTTCGTCATATATGGATAAATCTCCCACTATCACCGGTTTATTAAACTGCATAACCTCAACTACGGGCATTCCGAAACCTTCGGCTTTTGACGGAAATATAAAACAAGAACAATGGGCATAGAGTTCATTCTTCTTCTTTTGTGATACATAGTTCATGTATTCAATATCTCTGCTGAGCTGCATTGCCCTGTATACCTGATTTCTGATATATTTATCGTTCAGCTTTCCCGCAAGAAGAAGATTTTTTTCTCCCCCGCGCTTTTTATAGAGGGCATATGCTGCAAGAAGTATATCTACACCCTTTCTCTTTTCCATATTCCCCACATACAGAAAATATCCGTCATCCCTAATCTCAGGAACATTCTTTATTCGGTCGACGATTATATGTGTTACCATGCTCTTTTTTGTTTTTGCTTCAGGATAGAATCTCACGGTCTGCTTTTTTGTTTCCGTTGAATTATAAAGGATGCAGTCGGCGTGAGAAACGGTGCTTTTCATAAAATGTTTAAAGTACATGCCGTATACTCTTCCCACATCACCTGCATGTGTAATCGGAAACATATCATGTATGGTAACAACGGTCTTGAATTTACCCTTTAACTTTCTCGGAATCAGATTGTTAACTTCCCAAAATACGTCCGGCTTGATTATATTCAGCTGTTTTTGAATAAATCCGAAGTATGAAAATACTTCGTATGTTTTTACAGGCTTGCCGTAGGCAATTATTTTCATCCCCATCTTGGAACAGCTCTTTATGTATTCACTTTTTGTGACATCGGTTATAAGACAGATATCAAATTCTTTATATTTTACAAGTTCTTTCAGAAAATCGAAAAGATACATTCCTATACCGCTTGGTTTTGAACCGAGCGTTCTGGCATCTATGGCAATCTTCATATATAAATCCTCATTAATCATCCGTAATAATTGAATATTAAATTCTAATATCTAAATTATACATTATATATCTAATATTTGTTAATTACAAATAATGTTTTAAAGCCGCTGTTCGGCAAAAATATATGCTGGTTCTAATAAAAAATTTTCTTTTGGCACTTTTTAATACCATATAAGAAACATATAATACAAACATAAATTATAAATAACTTGAAACGACATTTAGTAACAGTCTCAATTAATTAATGTCTGAATAAATGCAAACAAACCTTGTCTTGTCTATATTAATATGTTTCGCATGTAACCAAGTTTAATTATGATTTAGCAAATTAATAAAAAGTGTAAATGTGTTAACAGAGCCACCGGCATATACCGGTGGCTCTGTTAGCGTTTTGAATATTAATTTTATAATAAGTTTGAACCGCTGCCGATACCTCGCATATAGATGCATATCGAACTTTCATCGGTTGTATGTTAATTTATCGATCCCCGGATGCTTATCAATGCTCCGCATCATGTTCTTTTACTCTGAAACAGTGAGTGGCCGTATATCTTGTATCATCATACGGATCTGATTCATTTGCCGGAACGGTATATCTGGCGATAATATCATAAACTCCTGCTTTTTCAGGTGTAAATTTCAAAATTCCGTCTTCTCCTATAACGGCTTTTTTAATCTCCTGACCTTCTTTTCCGTCATAAATAATAATTACGTCATCCGTACTCTGTGGCTTTCCTTCGGTTTTAAGAACAAATGTAAGTTCATTGCCTACCACATATTTAGGGTTAACCGGAAGAAGCGAAGTAGGAAGAGGTGCATCAAAGACATTTGTGTCGCCGCTGTGTCCCACGGAAATGCAGTTGCTGTAACTCTGTACATATCTTCCCACGCTTATTGCATCAGGATGAGCTTCTCTTGTACCCTTCTTCCATACATTGTCCGGATATTCGGCATAGCAGTTATCATATACTCCTGAAAAAATATACATTCCTTCCCTGTCGGTATCCGTGGAAAGCTGAACATATTCTTCACCCGTTTCTTCTGTTTCTACGGGATATACATCACCCTTTGGACCGAAGGCCTTAATATCCAATTCAAAAAGTCTTGGAAGTCCGTCCCTTTTCATGTCATGTCCCCAGTTGAACTTTGTAAGAATGGTATCTCCCGCATGATAATGAAATAAATAATCTTCAAGCCATCCCTCATGTCCGTAAACCAACTTATCCGTAGTATCTTTAATTTTAGCCATTACATTACTCCTTCGTCGTTTTTATACAATGTATTGTCACACAAATACCGAATCCAGTATAACCCACCTCAGAGGATATGTATATAAAAATCAGCCTCCCCGGCTTCAGGTTAAAAATTTCGGATTATTCTGAATCATTAAGAACATTACCCTCTGTATTTTTTGCATTCCTTCTCTTTTTTCTTGCGTTGAAAACAAATAATTTACTTAAAAAATAATTTGCGGCCATAACCACTATTTGCACAATAATCTTCGCCCACTTATCATTCATGCCGATAAGTGTAACAAGAATAAACATCAAAGCCATATCCATGAGCAAGGTTACAACTCTTGAGCCGTAAAACTTGGCGGCTTCTTTTAACATATTTTTCTCTTTGCTCTTAAACACAAACTTTCTGTTTGTAAAATATGCAAACGTAACGGCCGCTACCCATGATATTACATTTGCTGCCTGCAGCAATATTGCATCATTTGGATCCAATACCGTAAGCACAAGGCCGTAATAAACCCCCATACTCACAACTGTTGTGAGTACGCCTACGATGAGATAACTGATAATCTCACCATAGTTACTTTTCAATTTTTTTAAAGACATTTTTCCTACCTGACAAAACATTTTTTAAAATAACTGTTGGTATTATACTCTTGTTAAATCATAAAATCTATATTAATAAGAGACAATCCCTGAGGAGGAGCTGTCTGGCCGCTGTATGTCCTGTCTGTTTTTTGAAGCATCTTTGAAACGGTTTCGGGTTTAAACCGTCCCTTCCCCACATCTACAAGTGTTCCGGTAATTATTCTTACCATGTTATAGAGAAATCCGTCACCTTTTATTCGTATTGTTATCTTCTTCCCTTCAAATGTATGATTGTATGCAAGTTCATAAACATCATATTCTTCGTTTGCAAATATATCCTCATCCGGTTCGCAAATTTTTCCGCCGTCACCGAGCATAGGGCTGTTACCGTCACCTTCATCGGCATAAACCTGATCATCCCTGCACGAAAAATCTGTTTCACAGCCGTATTCGTCAAATTCATCATAAGGATAAAAATCATCTCTTAAATGTTCTTCAACTATATCTATGGAAAAAACGGTCCTAACGGTACTCTTTGCCTGTGTATTTACGGAGCAAAAACTTTTAAAATCATGTGGACCTATCAGGTATGAAGCTGCCTTTCTCATTTTTTCTATATCCAGTCTGTACGGAATATGCCATGCATAATCACTGTATAAAGGAACGGGAAATCTGCTGTTAATAAGAGTATATTCATATGTTTTTTCAGTATCGCAACGTCTTGGATGAAAATCTAATGGTATAATGCTTGATCCCACTACGCTTATATCGCTCGGCAATACCGTATTAACGGCATACGCCCACTTCTCCCCCGGAATATTCATATCCGTATCAAATACCGCAACATTTCCCAACGCATGAACTCCCGCATCTGTTCTGCTGGCACCCGTTACTTCAATTTCCTTGCCGGCAATCTGACTTATGGCTTTCTCAAGCTCTCCTTCTATGGTTGCTTTCCCCGGCTGTCTCTGCCAACCGCAATAATTTTTTCCGTTATATGAAACTATTAACATTACACGTTTTAATTTTTTATTTGCTTTTTCTTTTTTTCCGGCCATTTCCATATCCTTTGTTAATTGTCTTTTTATATGAAGCATGCAACACATTTTACCATATTTATACAAAACGGAGAGAATAAACATCCTCTCCGTATATTTATTATTTAAGCCGTATATAATATTTTATCTTAAATACCCTAATGCCATATTAAAAACAGCATTACCAGACAGGTAAAAATATTCTCAATAAAATAACAACCGCCAAATATATAAATAGTATAATATATCCCGCATAATCTGACGGCTTGTGCTTTAGCGGTTTCATTTTCGTCCTTCCCTCAGACCCCCTGTAACATCTTGCATCCATTGCAAGTGAAAGCTCATTTGCCCTCATAAATGCAGAAACAAACAAGGGTACAAGGAGAGGAATAAGAGCTTTTGCCCTTTTAATCAGATTTCCTGATTCAAAGTCCGCGCCTCTCGCCATTTGAGCTTTTCTTATTTTTTGCATTTCATCCGATAAAATCGGTATAAATCTCAAAGCAATTGACATCATCATGGCAATTTCATGCACAGGCATCTTAATGACTTTCAAAAAACCAAGACCGCTTTCCAGACCGTCCGTTATGGAATTCGGTGATGTCGTGAGAGTAAGGTAAGCCGACCCCGCAATCAGATATGCCAATCTGCAAGCCATAAAAACCGCTACATATATACCTTTGTCAGTAATATTAAATATCCACCATCCGCAAAGAATGTTTCCGGGAGTCATAAATATATTAAAAGCGGCACTTATTATGATTAAAGGCAAAATAGGCTTTATGCTTTTTAAAATAATCCCGAACGGAACCTTTGACAAAACTCCGACCATCACCAAAAAAGCGGTCGCCGGTATGAACATGACGAATGTGTCTCCGATGAAAAGCGATGCTATGTATATTACCAACGCAAGCAGCTTTACTCTCGGATCGAGCCTGTGTACAGGTGAATCAACGGGATAGTATTGTCCCAGGGTTACATCTTTAAACATTTATCGTTCTCCGTATTTAAGTTTTTCACTTAAAAAAATTACGTTATGGTTTATAATTCGATCTTATTAAAAACAACGTTTTTTATTATATAATAATATAATACTACGGTCAAAATGCATATTAGGTATATTTATTCCGAATAATGCACCTCAGTGTCAATCCTATGTAAAATAATTAAAAAACCGATTATAAAACTTGAACCATTATCGGTTGCATAGTATATTTAATAATTGATATAAAAACGGGTTGGGGTACAACCTTAGATTATACCTGCCTCTTTGATGTATAGTAAAACATCGCATCGGCATGCGTATAATAAATAAAATAAGGAAAGGTAATGTATATAACTTTCTACAATACGTGTGCCGCATCAGAATAATACGGCAAATGTATTGTTCTATATTTTATATACCAGGGTATTCGAATGATATTTACATTAAGTGAAAACCTCAAGGAAATAGAAGAATTCGAGCTTAATCAATACACAAACGGAAATGTGTTTTTGACAGACACGGAACACTGCGAAGAATATATGCATCTCGCCGAAATGGAATATGAAGGTGAGATAAGACTCTCAGAAGTGGGTTTTACAAGGATTGAGTCACAACAGGAATGTTTGTACGGATCCTTATTTATACCTAAACTCTCTGACATACTCGGCCCCCGTTATAAAATAATATTCTTTGTAAACGGTGAAAATGTCGTTTTGATAGACGATACCAACTTTTCATATCGCCTTATTCAAAGAATAAAAAAAAGAAAAAATCTTTCGGATATGACTAAGGAACGTTTTTTATGCTTTTTTCTCACTCAATTTATGAGAAGAGATCAACAGGTCCTTACAAGATATGAACGTAAGCTTATGCAAATGGAGGAAGATCTTGCCGAAGGCAATATCGAAGATTTCCAGGAACAGCTTATGCCTATCCGAAGAGAACTTTTAACTCTGCGCACGTATTACGATGAAGTAATGGATATGGGTAAAGAGCTTGAAGAAAACGAAAACTATTTTTTCCCTCACGATCAGGTTAAATACCTTGGTACCATTCCTGACAGGGCAGACAGACTTATGAGTAAAACCTCTCATATTATTAACTACGCACAGCTTGTACGGGACGCATATCAATCCGAAATGGATAAAAAGCAAAACTCAAGTATGGGTGTACTTACTGTTGTTTCCGCCATTTTCATGCCTCTTAACCTTATTACCGGATGGTTCGGAATGAATTTTGTAAATATGCCGGGATTGGAAAACGGATATCCGTTTATTATCGGTCTTTGCGTTGCAGTCGTTGTATTCATGATAATACTTTTCAAAAAAAAGAAACTTTTGTAAATACAAAAGACCGGTTTTATAAAAATATAAGCCCGCCGAAAGGCGGGCTTATTGTATGACAATTATTTTTTAAATGTTTAAAAACAGTCGAAAATATTATTTACCGAACAGTCTCTTTTTCTCATACGGTTCTTCGGTTATCTCTAAAATATCGTATCCTGTTTTATTAATTTCATTTTTCAGCTTTGAATAATCCATGCTGTCATCAGATATTATTACTGTTTCTCCTTTTTTATGAGATGAGCTTACCTTTTTTACCTTAAATTCTCTTCTGATTACATCATTAATATGTGATTCACACATTCCGCAGGACATTCCGTCGATTTTTAAAACAGTCTTTATCATATTACATTCCTCAGCCTGCCAAAGCAGCTCCGAGAGAGACGCAGTCTTCCTCAGAGTCTGCAGGTTCATAATTAACGATAACGCTGTCATGAACAAGTATGGCTCCCAATGCTTTACATTCCTCTGTCCATGCGTCCATCCATTCTCCGCTGCCCCATCCGTATGATCCGAATAAAGCTATCTTTTTTCCCGAAAGTTTATTCTTGCACTCATTGAACATCGGCTCAAATTCCGTTTCTTCAAGCACTTCGTCTCCCATTGAAGGGCATCCGAATGCAATGGCGTCATATTCATCCGCCATATCGGCTTTAAAATCTGCCGATGTATATACATCAGCCTCTTTTCCCGACTTTCTTGCACTCTCAGCAATCTGAGCGGCCATTTTTTCGGTATTGCCCGTACCGCTCCAATATACTACGGCAACTTTACCCATATAAACCTCCATATATCAAAATCTTAATATTATATGATTCCCGATTTACGCTTAATCCGGATTTATGCGGCAACCGCTAACTGCAAAGCGGTTTTTCCCGACATGTACAGTTTTTTATATAATTCTCTGCATTTATCAAATTTTAAAAACATCTTCTTTGCATTTTCCGCATCATGGTATACCTTCCACCATCCGGAACATAAGCAATTGCTTCCTTTGTTTTTAACAAATCCTATCACATCTTTGGGAGGATACCCTAAAAAGGCACCTATTTCATGTGGGAAATCTCCGTTTTCAGTCATTCTCTCTTTCAGTTGCCTTAAAACCGTATTTATACCGCCCTTAGAATAGCCTAATTCATCGAGCAAATTGTCTAAGTCGGGATTTTTTAAATCATTTTTTAATTTATCTTCCCTGAATACATAAATAAGAGCGTTGGTACCGGTACTTTTAAGAACCGTTAAGGATACCTTCTTCGGTTTTAAAATATTTTTCATATTTTGAATTTCCGCATTCATTTTCGATTCAGACGAAAATTTTATTCTGAACATCCCTCCTGTTTTCATTCCCGCAAGGGTTGGCGCGCAGTATTCAATAATATATCTGTCAAGACATTGAGAGTATTTAATCGGGGATACATGTTTCGCATTTTCATATACCATTTATATGTCCTTCCTTCAATATTATTAATACCGTGTGTTATCATCATTATTTAAAAATCAATCTTTTACCGTATGGCTCTTTCCCGTGTCAATTTTTACTTTACATTAACCGTAAATATTAATTTTGTGTTGTTTCCGTTAATTATGATTTTATACCGTTAAATACTTATGCGTTACGGACTGACTGTTCCGCCTTGCAATAAGCCGTAAAATCATTTTGCTTTTAATTTCTAAATTCTTATTGTTATAATTAATTATCGGGTTGTATATCGGCTGTACCGATATGTTAGCAATAGCTAACTAATGTTTCTGAGAAAAAGGAGCGGCTTAAGTATGCCGCCCCCTTAATTAAGTAGGCTTTTGTGTTTTTATAAAATGTTTGTTTTGTTATACAGTTATTAAGAAATAAACTTAGTAAGAGCACATGTAGTTAGGGGGTGCTAACTACATGGTTTACTTTAACATGTCGGCAATATTTTGTAAACCCCTTTTTTAAAAAATTACCTATTGCTAACTCTTATTTTTGTTTTAACGGCAACATCACCGTTTTCCTTGTATACCGTTACAAAATATATATTTTTATCTTCGGATGATTTTCCTTTATATATCCTGACCTCTTCACCCTCAAAACATTGATTCATAAAATGAATTTCAAAATCCGATATCATATTTTCTTTATAGAATGAACCGTCAAATACATCAATAACTAAATCAACATACTTTAAATTCGTCATGTGCTCGTTGCTGTCTAAATCCGTATACCTTACTTTGTGAGAATAAACATACATTTCATCATCTTGTGCTAAGGCTTTAAATTTACTTACAGGTCCGGACATGGCTTTTCTTGGTTCCATAAATCCGTCCGGTAGGTCTATTCTCTCCAATTTATCTATTTTAAGTTTTTTTCTGTCAAATGCACACGCTTCGGCTCTTGCGGAAGCCACAACTTCACCGTCTCTTAAAAAATCTGTTGAAAAGTATGTAATAATTTGTGATTTTGGCTTTTCAAGCCATGTTTCCGACACGATATTGCTCCTGATATCAATATCTCTGTATACATGAACCACATATTTTGTATAAATACAATTAACTCCGTATTTTTCAAACAGCTCGTCGTTGCTTCTGTTAATTCCGTTCATCAAAACCGTACAAGCATCAAGGAAACAGCTCAGGTAACCTTTTAAGCTGATTAAACCGTTGCGGTCGGAATCTCTGAATGAAGGTAAAAAATCCTCTCTTAATATCATGTTTATCTATTCGGTAAAATAATTTACGTTAATCCTTTCACTTTATTTTTATATTCCGACAATGCCCTTTTTATTGTCTCCACCGCATCATCTATTCTTATAACACTTGTATCGACATTTAAGCCAATCTTTTCAAGGTCACGCAGGATATAGGTGATTTGCGGCGCGGACAGGTGTATGGCTTCAAGTTCCTCTGTCATCCTGAATATATTTACCGGTGTATCGTCGTACATAATCCTACCGTCATTTATAACTATTATTCTGTTAACATATTCAGCCACATCATCCATGCTGTGTGAAACGAGTATTATACTTGTCTCACGCTCCCGGTTAAGCCTCCTTACAACACTTAAAATTTCATCTCTGCCTTTAGGATCCAAACCGGCCGTAGGCTCATCAAGAATCAATATTTCGGGTTCCATTGCCAATACTCCGGCAATGGCCGCCCTTCTTTTTTGACCTCCCGAAAGCTCAAAAGGGGAATGCTGCCAATACTTTTCTTCAAGTCCCACAATATTAAGTGCATTTTCCGCTCTGAGCTTTGACTCTTCCTCCGATAATCCAAGATTTTTGGGTCCGAAACAAACATCCTTTAATACGGTTGTTTCAAATAATTGATACTCCGGATATTGAAATACAATACCTATATGAGAACGAAATTCTATTCTTGAAAACCCCTTTTCATGTATATTATTTCCGTTCCAGGTCACCCTGCCCGACGTCGGAGTAAGCAAGCCGTTAAATGTCTGTATAAGTGTGGACTTTCCGGAACCGGTATGTCCTATCAGCCCAATAAACTCATTCTCTTTTATACTCAGATTTATATTATCAAGCGCTCTTTTTTCAAAATTTGTACCTTTGTTATAGTCATAACATAAATCTTCAACTTTTAATTCCATAACATACCTACAATCACATCCATATTGCCGTATCGCAATTTATATATCATTAACTTCCGATTTGTCTTCTCATCGAATAATGTTTTCTATTGCATCAATCAGTTCACCCTCGGTTATTATACCGTCTTTTAAATCTATGCCTTCACTTTTAAGTTTGTGCGCAAGGCTTGCGGCTACCGGCACATCCAGTCGCAACTGTTTTATTGTATCAATATTTGAAAAAATAAATCTCGGCGATCCGTCCAAAACCACTCTTCCCTTTTCCATTACAAAGACATGGTCAACATCAGTTACTTCTTCCATATAATGTGTAATCAAAATAATGGTAACGCCCTTTTCTCTGTTTAGTTCGTGTAATATTTTTAAAACGTCTTTCCTTCCCTTAGGATCTAACATCGCCGTCGGTTCATCCAATATAATGCATTTCGGCTCCATTGCAAGAATACCCGCAATGGCCACTCTTTGTTTCTGTCCGCCTGAGAGCCTGTTGGGAGAACTATCCTTATATGCGTACATTCCGACGTCTTTTAACGCCTTCTCGACTCTGACCCATATTTCTTCCGTGGGTACACCTATATTCTCCGGTCCGAAACCGACTTCCTCATCCACAACGGATGCAACGATTTGGTTATCCGGATTTTGAAATACCATTCCGGCTGTTTTTCTGATGTCAAACTTAAGCGAATCGTCCGTAGTATTCATTTTGTCAATATATACCGTTCCTTCTTTGGGAACAAGCAGTGCGTTAAGATGCTTGGCAAATGTGGACTTTCCGGAACCATTGCCTCCCAAAACCGCAATAAACGAACCCGCTTCCACATTTACAGAAACTCCGTCAAGCGCATTTACCGTATCAATTACATTGCCTTCGCTGTCGTGCTTTGTATATTGATATTTTATATTTTCCGTATTTACGATATTTTCCATAACAATAATCCTTTTTTTATACTTATGGTAGTATAGCATAAAATTAATCAATCTGAATTGTAAAATATATGAGGATAATGTTTATTTTAATAACCTCTTATTATAAAAAACATATAATATTTGTTTTAATACAAAGCAGTAAATAAAAAAGGAATGTGACCGAAATATGATCACATTCCCTCTCAAATACGAAAATTATACTAATTCAAGGATAACTTCCATAGCGCCGTCACCGCGACGAGGACCAACCTTGATTATACGTGTGTAACCACCTTTTCTCTCTTTGTATCTTGGTGCGATATCATCGAAGAGCTTGTTTGTTAAGTCAACACGCTTTGTATTACGCTTCTTACCTGCTGCTTCCTTAGGAACTTCGGTAACAACATAAAGTACCTTGTTCATCTGCTTTCTTGCAGCAAGCTTTGTAGCTGAGTCTCTCTTAACTTCCTTTTCCACGGTATCGTACAGATATACTGTCTTACCGTCAACAACTTCCTTAAGTCTCTTGCCGTTTGCATCTTTCTTTGCAACCTTAGCGGCAACAGTAACTGTTTCAAAGTTGTCAGCTTCACGAACTGCAAGTGCAATGAGTTTCTCAACCTGCTTCTGAACTTCCTTAGCTCTTGCAAGAGTAGTTACAATCTTGTCGTTTTGGATTAAAGCTGTAACCTGATTTCTTATAAGAGCCTTACGAGCTGCAGAATCCTTGCCAAGCTTTCTATATTTAGCCATTATTCCTCCAATCATAACGGGTGCGTACATGCACATATGGTCTTATTGTACGCCGTTATTAACTTTATTCACTATCTTTTCTCAGACTGAGTCCCATGGCTTCAAGTCTTTCATGTACTTCAACGAGAGACTTGTTACCGAGATTTCTTATTTTCATCATTTCTGATTCAGTCTTATTACATAAATCTTCAACAGTATTGATACCTGCACGTTTTAAGCAATTGAACGAACGAACACTGAGCTCCATATCTTCAATTTTCATTGAAAGAATCTCTGATGTATCAGGTGTTTCTTCGACAACCACATCTTCAATAATCTCAACCGCATCCGAAAGATCAATGAATACACTTAATTGATCTCTTAATGTCTTAGCGGAAAGGCTGAGAGCATCTTCAGGTGTGATTGATCCGTTAGTAGTTATATCCAGAGTTAATTTGTCAAGGTCTATATCATGACCCACACGTGTATTTGTTACAGACATATTAACCCTTTCAATCGGAGTATAAATAGAATCTATCGAAATAACTCCAACCGGCAGATCATCTGACTTATTCTTTTCAGCACTTATATATCCACGTCCGTTGCTGACAGAAAGATCCATATATAACTTACTGTCCGGAGTATTGAGATGAGCTATAACAAGGTCTGGATTAATAATCTCATAATCCGGTCCTATTTGAATGTCCGAAGCATGAACAATTCCTTCTCCTTCAAACTCAATACGCGCAGTTGTAGGCTCATTAATCTGAGCTACATTCTTTATAACAAGTTGTTTAATATTCATGATTATCTCTGATACATCTTCATGTACCCCGGGGATTGAACTGAATTCGTGAAGAACCCCTTCAATTTTAATACCGGTAACTGATGTACCAGACAAAGAAGAAAGCATTATTCTTCTAAGTGAACTTCCTAGTGTAAGTCCGTAACCACGTTCAAGCGGCTCAACAACAAACGTTGCTGTTTTTTCATCCGTAGACTCACTAACTTTCTCGATCTTTGGAACCTTAAAACTGAAGTCTGTGTTCACCATCTGATTTGTTCCTCCTTATGAAAATCAATTAACAACCAATTACTTAGAATATAACTCGACAATAAGCATCTCATCTACAGGAACATCAATTGCTTCTCTTGTAGGTAATGAAAGAACCTTACCTGTAAATGTTTCTTTGTTTGATTCAAGCCATTCAGGAACTAATCTTCCGCCTGCAATTTCAGAAATTGCCTTATACTGTGCTGAAGTTCTCTTATCCTCTTTGATTGAAATTGTATCACCGGCTTCAATTAAATATGAAGGAATATTAATGCACTTACCGTTAACAAGAACATGCTTATGATCTACAATCTGTCTTGCTTCTCTTCTTGTTCTTGCAAATCCCAATCTGAATATTACGTTATCAAGTCTGCTTTCAAGGATAGTCATAAGGTTTTCACCTGTCATACCCTTCATTCTTTCAGCTTTCTTATAGTAATTACGGAAAGGTTTCTCAAGAACACCGTAAATGAACTTTGCTTTCTGCTTTTCTCTTAACTGTAAGCCGTAATCGCTTAACTTTCTGCCTGCATTAAGAGCTTTTCTTTTAGATTTCTTGTCAAGACCTAAATATGAAGGATCCATGTCAAGAGATCTACATCTTTTTATAACCGGAACTCTATTAACTGCCATTGTACTACACTTCTCCCTTCATTAAACTCTTCTACGCTTTGGTGGACGACATCCGTTATGTGGAACAGGTGTAACATCCTTAATGCTTGTTACGGTAAGACCTGCTGTCTGAAGCGCACGAATAGCTGCTTCTCTTCCTGAACCCGGACCTTTAACCATAACATCTACGTACTTTAAACCATGAATGAGTGCAGCCTTTGTTGCTGTCTCTGCAGCTGTCTGAGCAGCATAAGGTGTTGACTTCTTGGAACCTCTGAATCCTAAGCCGCCGGCACTTGCCCATGAAAGAGCATTACCCTGTGTATCTGTAATTGTTACAATTGTATTATTGAAAGAAGACTGAATATGTGCCTGTCCTCTTTCTATATTTTTCTTAACATGCTTTTTGGTCACTTTTTTTGTATTTCTTGGTGCCATTATTACATCTCCTATATTTAATTATTTCTTCTTGTTCGCTACTGTCTTCTTAGGACCCTTACAAGTTCTTGCGTTAGTCTTGGTTTTCTGTCCTCTGACAGGAAGTCCTTTTCTGTGACGAATTCCTCTGTAGCAGCCGATTTCTCTTAATCTCTTGATATTCATGGCGATCTCTCTTCTAAGATCACCTTCAATTAAATTCTCTGAGTCAGATTCAACGTAATCACGGATGCGGTTTACCTCTTCATCTGTGAGATCTTTAACACGAGTGCTTGGGTCAACACCTGTTTCCGCTAAGATCTTAGTTGCTCTTGCTCTACCGATACCATAAATATATGTAAGACCGATTTCAATACGTTTTTCTCTAGGTAAATCTACACCTGAAATACGAGCCATGTATTTATTTCCTCCATTTAAAATTTAATAACATAAAAACAATAGTTACGAAAATATATAGCTCGTCTTTCGACGCCTGAAATGTGTATATATCCTCTATAACTAAAAAAATTTATAAGATAGCTATTCCTCATACGAGTTTCGCTCAGCCGCTAATTAATTGATATGTTTGACAGACAATAATAATGACGGTTTGTCCGCCAAAACGAACATGAAATAATTCTTAAAATATAGTGAGAATTATCCCTGTCTCTGTTTGTGTTTTGGGTTTTCACAGATTACTCTGATAACGCCCTTTCTTTTAATGACTTTGCATTTTTCACAAATAGGTTTAACTGATGATCTTACCTTCACTGCAAAATCCTCCTTTCAGACAAGTCCGTTTAGTAGTGTATCATAAATGAACTTCCATTGACAAGTACTTATTTGTCTCGCCAAATTATTCTTCCCTTGGTCAAATCATACGGGGACATTTCCAATGTCACCTTGTCACCAGGAAGAATACGAATGTAATTCATTCTGAGTTTTCCGCTTATGTGAGCAAGTATTTCGTGACCGTTTTCCAGTTCAACCCGAAACATTGCGTTAGGGAGCTTTTCAAGTACCGTCCCCTCTAATTCAATTGAATCTGATTTTGCCATTAGGCGTCCTCCTTATCTTCGGAGTATTTACAAAGGGTCTTCCTTATGACCTCGTCACTCAGACGACCCTTTGCATCTCCTCCTTCAAGACCATACATTTGCTCAAGTATAAGTTCATTCTTATGTTTATTAATTTGCAAATGTTTTAATTTCTTTTTCTTAGGATTGTTAATTGTTCTGTTTTTACCATTTGCAAGAAAAGCATATTCACCGTTACATTCTATAATAATGTAAGTTTCACCTTTATCATGTCCTGCAAGTGAATAAGCAAAACAACCGGATAATTCGTTGAAATCTTTATTCATTATTCATTTCCGACAATTTTACAGATTGAATCAAATACGGTATCCATATCCTGAGTTCCGTCCACCGTATATAAGATTCCTTTTTCCGTGTAATACTTAAGTAAAGGCTCTGTTTGAGTATGATATACGTCAAGTCTGTTTTTTACCGTTTCTTCTTTGTCATCATCTCTCAAAATTAATTCACCGTTACATGTATCACATACATTTTCCACCTTAGGAGGATTATGTACTATATGATATGTTGCTCCGCAGTTCAAACATGCTCTTCTGCCTGACATTCTGCTGATTATGTTATCATCCGGAACTTCAACATCTATTGCGTAGTCGAGTTTGTCGTTAACACCGTTCAATGCTTTATCAAGTTCCTCAGCCTGAGGGATTGTTCTTGGAAAACCGTCAAGTACATATCCGTTAACACAGTCGTCCTGAGCAAATCTGTCCATAATCAACTCAATAACAAGTTCATCCGGAACAAGTTCACCTTTGTCCATGTAGGACTTAGCCTTCTCACCGAGCGGAGTATTATTTTTAATATTTGCTCTGAAAATATCTCCTGTCGAAATATGCGGAACGGAGAACTTAGCGGCAATCCTCTTTGCCTGCGTTCCCTTTCCGGCGCCGGGAGCTCCCAACATTACAATCTTCATTTATGATTCCTCCTTTAAGAAACCTTTGTAGTGTTTCTTTCTCATCATAGCTTCAATCTGATTCAACGTTTCAAGCGTTACACTGACAATAATAATCATTGATGTTCCGCCGAAAGAAACGGAGGCACCGAATATACCCGAAAACACAATAGGTATTACGGAAATAATGCTCAGTCCTATCGCACCGATAAATACAGTTGATTTCACTACATTAGCAAGGAAATCGCTTGTAGGTGTTCCCGGAAGAACTCCCGGTATAACACCGCTTGATCTTCTGAGATTGTCGGATATCTCCAGCGGATTAAATGTAATATTAGTGTAGAAATAAGCAAAAGCAAATATTAACGCAATATATCCGGCAAGTCCGATTGTATACTTCCAATCTGACGGATTAAGCCAATTAGTCATTATAAGGTAATTCATCCATTCAGGAGTGTCACTTACAAATATCCTGACTATAATCACCGGAAACTGCATTATTGACGAAGCAAATATTACCGGCATAACGCCTGCTGTATTTACCTTCAAAGGTATATGAGTGGTTCTGTTACCGAATGTCCTTCTACCCACCATTTTCTGAGAGTATGAAACAGGTATCCTTCTTTCCGTATCCTGAATAACACACACAAGAAGAATCAATAAAACAACCACAGCTGCTATGATTGCCGTATTAATGATATTTTGCGGCATCTGTTTACCGGCTATAAACTGAGAATGTAAACCAATAAAGTCCGTTGGTAAACCGGCAATAATATTAAACAAAAGGATCATTGAAATACCGTTGCCGATACCGTGTTCTGCAATTCTGTCACCAAGCCACATGAGAGCTGTCGCACCTGCTATCATTGCAAAAATAACAAGTAAAATCGAAAGGAAGTAAGTCGGATATGACATTGTATCCGAGTTAAGTATAAGACCTCTTCTGCCAAATCCTATTCCCATCGCAACCGCCTCAACTATGGCAAGTATTAATGAAAGCACCTTAGTTATCTTTTGTATTCTTTTTCGTCCATCCTCACCCTCACGCTGCATTTCTTCCAGTCTCGGAAATGCAATGGTAAGAAGTTGAATAATAATGGAGGATGTAATGTACGGAGTTATTCCTAATGCAAAAAGTGATAACTGTGAAAACGATCCACCCGTAAACATGTTAAGGTAATTTAGACTTCCGCCGCCAAGAGAATCCAGCATATTTCCAAAATATGAAGTGTCTACTCCTGGTATGGGTATTAGGCACCCTAATCTAACGATTACTAGGATGCCTAATGTATAAAAGATACGTTTTCTCACTTCAGCATTTAAAAAAGCTCTGCCTAGTGTACGTAACATTAAATCACCTCGCAAGTACCACCTGCTGCAGTAATCTTTTCTTCTGCAGATTTGCTGAATGCATTAACCTTTACCGTAAGCTTCTTTGTGAGCTCACCGTCACCGAGAATCTTAACACCGTCACGAGGGTTCTTAACGATTCCGGCTTCAATAAGTGTTTCAACCGTAACTTCTGTACCGTTCTCAAATACATCTAACTTAGATACATTGATTCCGATAATTTCCTTATGGTTGTAGTTCTTGAAACCTCTCTTTGGGATTCTTCTGTATAAAGGCATCTGTCCGCCTTCGAATCCAAGTCTTGTAGAACCGCCTGAACGAGCCTTCTGACCTTTATGTCCTCTGCCGGCTGTCTTGCCGTTACCTGATGAATGTCCGCGACCTACTCTTGAACCATTGGATACGGCACCGTCATTTGGCTTAAGGTTTGATAAATCCATGACTAACCTCCTTCTTCTAATATTAGATTTCTTCAACTTTGAGCATGTAGCCGATCTGCTGGATCTGACCTCTTGTGGATGCATTATCCGGAAGCTCAACAGTCTTATTTACTTTATTAAGTCCCATAGCTTCTACAGTTTTTCTGTGCTTAGGAACCGCACCTATTGGAGATTTTACTAAAGTAATCTTTAATTTCTTATCTGCCATCTGTCCTGCCTCCAATTATCTTAAAATATCTTCTACCGACTTATCACGATTCTTTGCAATTTCTTCAGGTGTCTTAAGAGCAGCCAAACCTTCAAGAACAGCTAATACAACATTCTGCTTGTTGTTTGAACCGAGAGACTTGGTACGAATATTTCTAATGCCGGCAAGCTCAAGAGTAGCACGAGCAGGACCTCCGGCGATGATACCGGTACCTTCAGGTGCTCTCTTAAGAAGAACGTTGGCGCCACAGAATTTACCGATAAAATCATGTGGAATTGAACCATTTTCATCTAAAGGAACAGTAACTAAATTCTTAATTGCAGCTTCCTTACCTTTACGGATTGCTTCAGGGATTTCAGCTGACTTGCCTACACCTGCGCCTACGTGGCCGTTTCCGTCACCAACAACAACAAGAGCAGAGAAACGCATATTACGTCCACCCTTAACAACCTTTGTTACTCTCTTAATAGCAACAACACGATCATTAAATTCTACTTGACTTGCATCAAATTTTTCTTTCATTGTATTCTCCTTCCACTTAGAATTTTAGTCCAGCTTCACGAGCTGCGTCTGCGAGAGCTGCAACCTTACCTGTGTAAAGGAAACCACCTCTGTCGAATACAACTGTGTCGATTCCGTTTGCAAGAGCTCTTTGTCCAATAAATGTACCTACTGTCTTAGCAGCCTCTATATCGTTTGTTTTTGAAATGGCAGCCTTAACTTCCTTGTCCATTGTACTTGCAGATACAAGTGTCTTACCGACTGTGTCATCGATAATCTGAGCGTACATATGGTTGTTACTTCTGAATACAGCAAGACGAGGTCTCTCAGCTGTACCGGAATAACGATTACGTTGTCTTAAATGTTTTTTCTTACGAATTTCGCTTTTTGATTTCTTACTAACCATTACCGTCCACTCCTTTCTTATTTCTTACCTGTCTTACCGACCTTGCGTCTGATTACTTCGTCATCATACTTGATACCCTTGCCCTTATATGGTTCAGGAGCTCTCTTAGAACGAATCTCAGCTGCATACTGGCCGACTTTCTGCTTATCAATACCCTTAACGATAAGGATGTTCTGACCCTCAACCTCTACTTCGATGCCTTCAGGATCTTCCATCTCAACCGGGTTTGAATAACCGAGTGAAAGAACAAGTGTAGAACCTTTTTTCTGTGCACGGTAACCAACACCGTTGATTTCAAGTTTCTTCTGATAACCCTCGGAAACGCCGATAACCATGTTGTTGATAAGTGTTCTAGTAAGTCCGTGGAACGATTTCATTTTCTTTAAATCGTTAGGTCTAGAAACGGTAATAACACCTGACTCAACTTTAATTTCCATGCCTTCCGGCATCTGTTTTACTATCGTACCTTTTGGACCTTTTACAGTCACTACATTATTAGCATCTACAGAAGCTTCAACTCCTGCAGGTACAATAACAGGCTTTATTCCTATACGCGACATGCCTTAACCTCCTAATCGATTTAATTACCATACGAACGCAATTACTTCTCCACCTACGTTAAGCTTACGTGCTTCCTTGTCAGTGATTACACCCTGATTAGTAGAGATTATTGCAACACCAAGACCACCTAATACCTTAGGAAGATTATCTTTACCTGCATATACGCGAAGACCAGGCTTAGACACTCTCTTGAGACCTGAGATAACTCTCTCGCTCTTGTTCTTGTTATATTTTAATGTTATACGAATATCTTTAAACTCACCGTTTTCAACGATTTCAAATGAACGGATAAAACCTTCATCTAAAAGAATCTGCGCAATAGAATTCTTCATTCTTGAAGCAGGAATATCAACGGTGTCATGCTTTGCTATATTAGCATTGCGGATTCTTGTAAGCATATCTGCAATTGAATCTGTCATTATATTTCACCCTCCTTATTCCTGAATTACCATGACGCTTTTTTAACACCAGGAATCTGGCCTTTGTATGCTAACTCACGGAAGCAAATTCTACAGATTCCATATTTTCTTAAGTAACCATGTGGTCTACCACAAATCTTGCAGCGAGTATATTCTCTTGTAGAAAACTTCTGCTTTCTAGACTGCTTAACTTTCATAGAAGTTCTAGCCATATCACCCTCCCGAATTACTTCTTAAATGGCATATTGAATAATCTCAATAATTCACGTGCCTCTTCATCTGTCTTAGCTGTTGTAGTAAAGATAATGTCCATACCTCTGACTTTATCTACTTTATCAAATTCAATTTCAGGGAAAATGAGCTGCTCTTTAATACCAAGGGCATAGTTTCCTCTTCCGTCAAATGAATCAGGACTTACACCTCTGAAGTCACGAACTCGTGGTAACGCAAGGTTAACTAATCTGTCGAGGAATTCATACATTCTCTCGCCGCGGAGTGTAACCTTACATCCGATAGGCATTCCTTCTCTTAATTTGAAGTTAGCAATTGATTTCTTAGCTCTTGTAAGAACAGGTTTCTGTCCTGCAATAACTGCAAGCTCTTCTGTTACTTTATCAAGAACCTTAGCATTCTCTCTTGCTTCACCAACACCAATGTTAATAACGATTTTATCAAGCTTTGGAACCATCATTGGATTGGCATATCCGAATTTCTCAGTCATCTGCTTTGAAATTTCGTTGTCATATAATTCTCTTAATCTGCTCACGAGAAACTCTCCTTTCTTAAATTAGTCTATTGTATTACCGGTCTTCTTTGAAAAACGTACTTTTTTACCATCTTCAATTCTGAATCCAACCTTAGTAGGTTCTCCATCAACTACAAGTACTACATTAGAGATGTTAAGAGGAGCTTCGACAGTTATGATTCCGCCTGTTGTATTAGCTGAGCTTGGCTTTGCATGCTTTTTAATAAGATTAATGCCTTCAACTACTACAGAACTTGTCTTAGCCTTAACTTCGAGAACTTTACCCTGCTTACCTTTATCTTTACCGGCGATTACCTTAACGGTATCACCTTTCTTTATCTTTAACGCTGACATGTATAAAGTGCCTCCTTTATAAAACTTCAGGTGCTAAAGAAACGATCTTCATAAACTGACGATTTCTTAATTCTCTAGCAACCGGTCCAAAAATACGTGTTCCTACCGGAGTCTTGTCATCCTGAATAAGCACTGCAGCGTTCTCATCAAATCTGATATAAGAACCGTCCTTACGACGAGTTTCTTTAACTGTACGAACAACTACAGCCTTAACTACGTCACCCTTGCTTACAACGCCGCCTGGTGTTGCTTCTTTAACTGTAGCAATAATAACATCACCAATTCTTGCATATCTCTTGCTTGGTCCGCCCATAACGCGAATGCAAAGGATTTCCTTGGCACCTGTATTGTCGGCAACCTTAAGTCTGGTTTCCTGTTGTACCATTATAATACTCCTTTCAGTATATAAATATAATTACTGCGCCTTTTTGATAATGCTAACCAAACGCCATCTCTTATCTTTTGAAAGAGGTCTTGTTTCCATTACTTTAACAACATCGCCTATTGAGCATACATTTTCCTCATCATGAGCCTTAAGCTTGTATGTTCTCTTAACTGTTTTCTTGTAAAGAGGATGCTGTACGTTATCTTCAACTGCTACAACGATAGTCTTATCCATTTTATCGCTGATAACTCTTCCGGTACGTGTTTTTCTTAAATTTCTTTCCACGATGTATCTCCTCCTTATGCGTTAGCCTTTTTTTCAACGATAACAGTCTGAATTCTTGCAATATTCTTCTTTACTATTGAAATTCTTCCTGTGTTCTCTAACTGATTTGTTGCATTCTGGAATCTGAGATTGAAAAGTTCTTTCTTTGCAGCTACTAATTCCTCAGACAATTCTTCGCTTGTCTTTTTTCTTAAATCTTCTAAATATTCATTAGTTTTCACTGTTATCACCGCCTTCGAAATCTGCACGAGATACTATCTTGCACTTGCAAGGAAGCTTATGCATAGCAAGACGAAGAGCTTCTCTGGCTCTGGCCTCATCTACGCCCTTAATCTCAAACATAACGCGACCAGTTTTTACAACTGCAACCCAATATTCAACATTACCTTTACCTTTACCCATACGAACACCAATAGGCTTACCTGTTACTGGTTTGTCAGGGAAAATCTTAATGTATACTTCACCGCCACGCTTTGTGTAACGAGTCATAGCTACACGGGCAGCCTCAATCTGATTAGCACGAATCCAACATGGTTCCATGGCAACGATACCGAAATCACCATGTGTAAGCTTATTGCCTCTTGAAGCCTTGCCTGCCATAGAGCCGCGGAACTGCTTTCTATGCTTTACTCTCTTAGGTAATAACATTATTGTTCGCTCCCTTCTTTCTTAGTATTAGCCTTTCTTGCCGGTAAAACTTCTCCGTTATAGATCCATACCTTAACGCCTACTTTACCGTAAGTTGTGTCTGCTTCAGCAAAACCGTAATCAATATCGGCACGAAGTGTCTGAAGTGGAATTGTACCTTCTGAGTAGAATTCCGTACGAGCCATATCTGCACCGCCGAGACGACCGGAACAGCTTGTCTTGATACCTTTAGCACCGTTCTTCATTGCTCTGTTCATACAAGATTTCATTGCTCTTCTGAATGAAACACGCTCTTCAAGCTGTTTTGCAATGTTCTCAGCAACTAACTGTGCATCTTTTTCTGCTTTTTTTACTTCTTTTACATCTATGGAAATCTTCTCAGCAGATGAGAGTTTTTCAACCTGTTTCTTAAGAGCATCAATTTCAGCTCCGCCCTTTCCGATTACAACGCCCGGCTTTGAAGCATGAATTGTGATCTTGAGCTTTGTTGAAACTCTTTCTATTTCTATCTTAGATACTCCTGCAGCAAAAGTCTTCTTCTTAAGGAATTTTCTAATATTGTAATCTTCAACGAGAATGTCGCCAAAATTCTTGTTGTCAACATACCACTTTGAATCCCAATCCTTGATAATGCCGACTCTTAAGCCATGAGGATTAACTTTCTGTCCCATTTATATCTCCTTTCGATTATCTTTCGTTGAGTACAACTGTTATGTGACTTGTACGCTTTTCGATTCTGTAAGCTCTACCCTGAGCTCTTGGCTGAATTCTCTTCATTGTAGGGCCTTTGTTTGCGTAACATTCCTCAACATAAAGATTACGAATATCCATTCCGTTGTTATTCTCTGCATTAGCCATAGCGGAACGAATAAGCTTTGCTATTAATGATGATGCATATCTTGGGTTATATGAAACGATTGCAAGTGCTTCTTCCACACCCTTGCCTCTGATTGCATCGAGTACGAAGCAAGCCTTCTGAACCGAAACTCTAGCGTAAGATAACTTAGCGCTTGGTCTCGTATCCATAACAGCATTTCTTTCTCTTTTGATTTGTGATCTATGTCCTTTAGCCATAATGGATAAATGCCTCCTTCCGCTTATCTAGATTTCTTTTCGTTTTTGCCGTGTCCTCTGTAAGTTCTTGTGCTTACAAATTCTCCGAGCTTATGTCCAACCATATCTTCCGTAACATATACAGGCACATGCTTTCTTCCGTCATATACAGCAATTGTATGTCCAACCATTATAGGGAAAATAGTAGAACGACGTGACCATGTTTTAATTACCTGCTTATCACCTGAAGCTTCCATTGCTTCAACCTTCTTTAATAAGCTTTCGTCAGCGAATGGTCCTTTTTTTAATGAACGAGCCATGAAACTACCTTCCTTTCTTATTACTTAAACGCTTTTCCGTCTCTTCTTCTTATAATAAGCTTATTAGACTTATTATTCTTCTTACGTGTCTTAAGTCCTAATGCAGGCTTGCCCCATGGAGTCATTGGACCAGCATGTCCGATAGGTGCCTTACCTTCACCACCACCATGTGGATGGTCGTTAGGGTTCATAACAGAACCACGAACTGTAGGTCTGATACCCATATGTCTCTTTCTACCGGCCTTACCGATATTGATAAGACTATGATCTCCGTTACCAACCTCACCGATTGTTGCGCGACATACAGCAAGAACCATTCTCATTTCGCCTGAAGGAAGTCTGAGTGTTGCATACTTACCTTCCTTAGCCATAAGCTGAGCGCTAAGACCTGCAGATCTAACTAACTGAGCACCTCTACCCGGGTAAAGCTCGATGTTGTGGATCTCTGTACCTACCGGAATGTTCTCAAGTGGTAAGCAGTTACCTACGCTGATTTCAGCTTCAGGTCCGTTCATAACTACCATACCATCTGTAAGTCCCTTGGGAGCGATGATGTATGACTTTGTACCGTCTTCGTAGCAGATTAAAGCGATGTTAGCTGTTCTGTTTGGATCGTATTCAATACCGATAACCTTTGCAGCCATACCGTCTTTATTTCTCTTGAAATCGATAAGTCTGTATTTCTGTCTGTTTCCACCACCACGATGTCTAACAGTGATTTTACCCTGGTTGTTACGACCAGCATGCTTCTTCTGAGAAGTTAAAAGTGACTTTTCCGGCTTCTTCTTTGTGATTTCTGAGAAATCTGAGCCTGTCATGTGTCTTCTTGAAGGTGTATATGGTGTATACTTCTTAATTCCCATGAGGAACTCCTTTCAAATTAAACGTACAATATTGTTATCTGTGCGTCTTGTATTTTATTTGGTAAATAATCAAACGATCTTATTATTTACCGGTTTTAATTAAAGGTTTTCGAATAACTCGATATCCTTGCTGTCTGCTGTAAGCTTAACGATTGCTTTCTTTCTGTTAGGTGTAACACCGAACTTGTAGCCTCTTCTCTTCTTCTTACCATCAAGGTTAAGAGTGTTTACGCTTGCAACCTTAACGCCGTCGAACATTTTCTCAACAGCTTCTTTGATCATTGACTTATTAGCATCTGTATGAACATAGAATGTGTATGTCTTCTGAGCCATTGCATTCATTGACTGCTCTGTGATTACAGGCTTAATAATTACATCATAATACTGAACATTAGCCATTATGCATACACCTCCTGAATCTTCTTTAAAGCTTCTGTTGTAGCGATAACCTTATCGTACTTAAGAACCTCATATGCATTAATAGAATCTGTTGTGATAACCTTTACATTCTTAAGATTTCTACTTGAAAGAATTACATTCTCATTGCTCTTCTCAAGGATAACTAATGCTGAATCAGCCTTTAAGTTAGCCATTGTCTTAACAACGCTCTTTGTCTTGATTTCTGGTAATTCAAATGAATCAAGAGCGATAAGATTGTTGTTCTGTACTTTATCTGTAAGAACTGAGAAAAGAGCTGCTCTCTTCTCCTTCTTATTCATCTTCTTGCTATAATCTCTTGGCTTTGGAGCGAATACGATTCCGCCGCCCTTCCACTGTGGTGCTCTGATAGATCCCTGTCTAGCATTACCTGTTCCTTTCTGCTTCCATGGCTTTTTACCGCCGCCGGAAACTTCTGAACGAGTAAGTGCACTCTGAGTACCCTGACGCTGCGCTGCTAAGTAATTAACAACATACATGTGTACAAGGTTCTCTTTGATATCAGCACCGAAAACGATGTCGCTGAGTTCGATTGAACCAACTTCATTTCCTTCTATATTAAATACAGATATATTTGCCATCGTGTAATAGCCTCCTTTCTATTGGTAATTAACCCTTAACTGACTCTTTAATTGTAACTAATGCCTTCTTTGGTCCCGGAACAGCACCCTTTACAAGGATAAGTCCGTTTTCAGCATCAACTCTTACAATTTCAAGATTCTGGATTGTCTTCTTCTCAGCGCCCATATGTCCAGGCATCTTCTTTCCCTTTGGAACTCTGCCCGGATAAGCCGCCATGGCATTAGCACCGGCATGTCTGTGGAACTTAGAACCGTGGCCCATAGGTCCTCTTGACTGACCATGTCTCTTAATAGCGCCCTGGTAACCTTTACCCTTAGAAGTAGCTGTTACGTCAATCTTGTCACCAGCCTCGAAGATCTCAACAGTGATTTCATCTCTTACTGAGTACTCTTCAGCGTTCTCAAGCTTGAACTCTCTAATATATCTCTTATAAGGTATCTCTGCTTTGTCAAAATGTCCCTTTACAGGTTTTGTAACGAGTTTCTCTCTGATATCTTCGTAACCAACCTGGATTGCACTGTAACCGTCGTTCTCAACCGTTTTTACTTGTGTTACAACACAAGGTCCTGCCTGAAGAACAGTTACCGGGATTAATGTGCCATCTGCATCGAAAATCTGTGTCATTCCGACTTTAGTAGCTAAAATCGCTTTCTTCATGATATTCCTCCAAAAATGTTTTATATCTAAAGCTCTAACAGCGGAAAAAAACACAGACAAACTACTCTGTTGGTTTTTTTCTTAATAGAGTTCATTAGACCTTAATAAGCCCCGAGAGAAAACTCCCGTATGCCGGAACAATGTTCCGACGTCAGTCAGGTATCTGACCGTCAAATCAATTCATTATCTTTAAGTTGATATCAACACCAACTGACATCTCTAATCTTGTAAGAGAATCAATTGTCTTCTGTGAAGGTCTGATAACATCGATAAGTCTCTTGTGTGTTCTCTGCTCGAACTGCTCTCTAGAGTCTTTGTACTTATGTACAGCTCTAAGGATAGTTACAACTTCCTTCTTAGTTGGAAGTGGAACCGGTCCGCTTACCTCTGCTCCTGTCTTCTTTGCTGTCTCAACTATCTTCTTAGCCGCTGCATCAAGAAGCTGATGATCATAAGCCTTTAAGATAATTCTGATTTTCTGATTTGCCATAAAAAAAGTCGCCTCCTATTCGCACTTTTACATTAGAAACTAAGTACGACAAGCGGTGACTGTACACATTGCCACGTGTTTCATAGTAGACTTTCAACAAAAGCCTTAAACACGGGTTCATCCTAATTGATAGATACCTGGTACAGTGACTTGTCGTCAGATTCATCGACATTCGCTCCCTACAAAAACCCGATAAGCATGCGTACCTGCATTACTGACGGCAACCTTGTAGTTCATCGCTATCAATGTCACAACTCGTTTAGTATACAATAGTTAAAAAAAGTCTGCAATGTTTTTTTTAACATACACAGATTTTTACCGATCTGTTATTCTTGTATAAATGATGTTTATAATTATATAATTACACTCGGTATTTAAATAGATAGGTGTTTATATGGATCGGTGTTTATATAACAAGGTTATCGTCGTATTATATATTTAACCGCTATATTATAGAAGAAATTATTTTTTACAAAGTTAAATGTTTGTTAACTTATTATTCATTTTACGGAGATTGTTATGTTTATTGCAAATCGTTGGAAAGATTATGAAGTAATTGATACTTCAAATGGAGAAAAGCTTGAATTTTGGGGCAGTTATAAACTTGTCCGTCCGGATCCTCAGGTAATATGGAATACAAAAAGAGACAAAGTATGGAAAAATATAAATGCCCACTACCACAGAAGCGAAAGAGGCGGCGGTAACTGGGAGTTCTTTGATCTTCCGGATGTATGGCAAATCAAATACAGCCTGCCGATCATTTCAAATCCTCTTGTTTTTAATTTAAAACCTTTCAGTTTTAAACATACCGGAGTATTCCCGGAGCAGGCTGCTAACTGGGATTGGATGTCAAACCTTATAAAGAATTCCGGAAGGAAAATAAAAGTTCTTAATCTTTTTGCATATACCGGCGGCGCAACTATAAGCTGCGCAGCCGCAGGCGCTTCCGTAACTCATGTGGACGCATCAAAGGGAATGGTTACATGGGCGAAGGAAAATGCCGCATCCAGTATGCTGGCAGATGCTCCCATACGTTGGATAGTTGACGATTGTGTAAAATTTGTCGAACGTGAAATCAGAAGAGGTAATGTTTACGATGCCGTTATTATGGATCCCCCTTCATACGGCCGTGGTCCAAAAGGTGAAATATGGAAAATAGAAGAAAAAATATTTGAACTTATAGAATTATGTTCCAAGGTATTATCAGACAATCCTCTTTTTTTCCTTATTAATTCATATACAACCGGTCTTCAATCTTCGGTAATGTCATATATGCTCAGCACCGCTCTTTCTCATAAAACAGGTAATCCGATAAAGACCTGCAGTGAATATCCGTATATTTATGAAACCGGTAATTGGAAAATCAGCGCTGACGAAATAGGTCTGCCCGTAACAAAGACAAACCAATTTCTGCCTTGCGGCGCAAGCTGTCGCGGTGAATTCATGTAAGTTTGGCAATAAATAAAAACCTTCACTATTTGAAAGATTATATTCGATTGATTTTTGCTTTGCCAATCAGTTATATAATACTTTCATAATATGAAGGTTCTTTTTTTATTTGCGCCGATTATTGTCTGTGCGATTTTTATTTACGCAGCTTAATATTAATAATTTTTGTGCATTTTAACATTTGTATTTGTGCCGTTTAACGTGCCGACAGTTTTTTTATTATAACGGCTATCGAAACACCTGCAATACCGATTATGGCAGTAATATGCCAAAGTCTGAGTGTATAACCGGAGTATTCACCTGTGTTTACGACTTTTTCAGCTATGTCACTTTTATTATCAACAACTCTCAAAGTCTGATCTGCATTGTTAATATCGACATGCTCTGCCAATATAACGCCTTTTTCATCTGAAAGTTCCTGGAATATTACTATTTCGCTGTCGGCTAAACCTTGTGTATTTGCATTGAATTCAACGGAAACCACTCCTTTTTCATCTGCAATAAACTTCTCGTTTGCCCCAACGTCAAGCATTTCTCCCGTATTTTTATTTATTATGCTTCCTCTCAGCGAATATTCCTTTCCCGTTTTTAAATTAGAATAAAATACCTTATCAACTATTGTAACGTTTTCACTTTGTATTACCGTTTTATCACCGTTTTCACTGCCGGCTTTTGTGGAAATATCAGGGAAATATACGGTCTGATTTTCATCGTTTAAATCCCTATGGGCGGCAATTAACTTTCCGTTAGAATACAGATTTTCAAAAATGACAATTTCTTTACCCGCAAGCTCTTTTGAATCAATGTTATATAACATTTTTATGCTCCCGTCACCGCTGTCTGCCGTAAACGTCTTCTCGGCCGATGCCCCCTCAATTTTTAATTTTTCTCCGGTGCTCTTATCAAGTATTTCTCCAACAACAGTATATTCCGTTCCCACGGTAAGATTTGTATACGAGATTTCATCAATAAGTGAAGTCTTACCGACAACACCTGTGTTATTCCCCGTATTTGCATCATATGCAATTGTTCTGATATCAATACTTTTGTCCGTTACCGTTCCAAGGTCCAAAACAGTCCCGTCTTCACTGATTTTAAATTCAGTGTTCTCAAGAGCATATCCGACATTGTTCTCACACCTTAATTCTTCCAATTTATATGTTCCGTACGGAAATGAACCTGCAGAAGAATCATATGCATATTCACCGTTAACACCGGCTGAAAACCAGGTTGAATAATTATAATCATAGTCATTTTCCGAAATATGGTCTTTATTCAATAAAAAATCGTTGCCGTTAACAGATTCTCCTTTATTCTTCATTGAGTCAAAAACACCGTTTTCTGTTACTATAACATGAGATTCACCGGTTTCATTATTTGTAATTATAAACGGAACATTTAGTTTTTGACCGTCATCCCCTGTTTTTTGGAACTTTATATCACCTCTTACGGGTTTATTTGCGATTTCGGCAGTTACTGTTTCTCCCTTTGTTTTTATATTTACAAATATACCTGTATTATTTTTTACATATCCCACTCCGGGTTTTATTTCCGATATTTCATATGAGCCGTACGGAATGTCAGATATTAAGGCTGTATATCTATCGTTTTTCAATGTTGTTTTCACATTGGTCAAAACTTCTCCGTTCTTTATTGCTTTACCCCGGTATGAAACATCTTTCCCGCTTCTGTTTATTATTTTGAATTCCGCACAAAGACCGTCCCGACTCATCCATCCGGTTTTTCCGAGAATCGAATCGTACTTGATAATCTCTATATTCCCGACAGGATTATAACTATAGTAAAATGCACCGACCGATTGGTTAGATGAAAATCTCGGTATACCGACGGCTCCGCTTGCATCTATGTCCTTTATTATCGGTTTAAGTTCCCCCGAGTTGTATGCACGGTACACTTTATCCAGCACCGCATTTACTGTTTGAGAATCATGTTCGCTTACTTTAACGGCCTTTTCTCCGCCCTTTAAAAAGTATTCCGTAATTGTCCATATTATGCACTGTTTACCCTGTTCCATCTGTTTAGGCGTAAGATTTCCCGCAATTTTTTCAAAATAGTATAAACCGGCCGAAACAGATTTAATGGTATTACTATCCATTATTTCCGACATGTTCTTTACCGTATTGGTTCCTGAAACAAATGGGTTCCTCATTTGAATACAGTACAGCGGTTCACTTCCGTTCTCCGCTCTGAAATAGTGATTTCCGTCACCCTGTCCCAGATATTCGGTATAATTCCCCTCGGAATCTCTTCTCCATGTTGAAGCGCTCCAGTTTTCCCCGTTTATCTTTTGAATATTTACATCTCTCCCTATACTGTCTTTTAAACAGCCGTCAGCCTGTACCTGAACCGCAGATGAAATAAGCCCGAACATGCAGCAAATAAGCGACAATATAAGTAAAAATATTATTACAATACTTTTAGAAGTCAATCGTCCGCATTTTCTTACCATGTGTCTCCTCTCTTAAAACAGATTATTAAAACTTTGAATATATTGTTTTGGAAATTTTGAAAATTAAAAAATATTTGATGTATATAAAAATTTTGTCGATTAAAAAATTTGTTGATTAAAAATAAGATTTGATTTTGAAATAAAAATTTTAGATTCGATTTTGAGTACCGTTAATTTAATTTCGGTTAATAAATTCAGATTTTGACTTGATCAGCCGTTTTTCATAACAACATTCAGATATGTTATTTAAATTAAAATATTTAATTCGTAAATATCATTCCGTTACATTAGATTTTATTTTGTAAAAAACTGTTTTTTATTCTTTCTCATGAATACTGTCAGGTCATCATCTCTCTTTCCCAAAAATGTTGTTTTGTCTTCATATTTACTTTTTATATCTTTATCGGGTTCTTTCTCCATAAAAGCATCTTTTTTCCCAAGAGAACCACTTCGCTTATTATTCATCGACTTATAAGATAATCCGGCAGACGATTTGATATTTTTCTTAACTAAAAATCTGTTGATGATATTAAACAGAAAAGAAGACAAACCGGATGAATTATCAAACAACTTATTTTTTGCATATGGTTGATAAATATAATAAATTTTATTTTCTCCCGCTGAATAAAAAACGGCTTTCGGATTAAATACAATGTTACAAACGGGCAACTCGTATTTTCTAAGCATCCTTGTAATCTGAATAACAGATGAAATCAGCAACTCCGATATTTCTCCGTTATCTTTTTTTAATAAGTTATGCAATGTTTCCGACTCCGGAGCAGAATATATAAGTCTGTGTCTTTCCATATCAACGGGACATATATTGGAAATAAGTCTTTTATTTAATATATTCATTATGTTCATATCCAATTTTCTGAAAAATGCTTTTTTTATGCTTATAAATGTCATTCCGTTTTTATTTCTTATTCTTAAACCGTACATGCTTCTTCCTTTTAAGCGCTAAAATACATATTGTAACAGTTAACAGCGATGACAAAACTAATATAGATATAACAACGGTAATGTTGACTAACCGTTTATTTTCACTTATATCCTTTATGTTGTCTAACGCAGGAGTCAAATATTCTCTTTTGTAGGTTTCTCCTACAGTCGGTTTTCTCACTGACAGTCCTCTATAGATAACATCCTTCATATTTCCGGCCATATCATATGATTTTATATATACGGAATGTTCACGGCCGTCAGGCTTAAAGGCAATATTAAGTATATTATCATCCGTCCCGGAACCTGACCCCGTAATTTCTCCAAAGTCTTTTATTTCCGAAATATTATTAACATATACCGGCTCCCCGTCGTCAACTCTGTATTCAAAATTTTTAACCGCAATATTATCATTTATAACAAATAAATATTCAACATCATTATTACTCTCATGTTTATTATCCGACAATTTAGTAATTTCAGGTTTGTTCCTATCAACGCAAAATCTGAATATTTTACAAATATCATTTGAATCGGAACTGTTATTGTTGCCGGCTTTATCAATCGTATTAATCATAATTGAATATGTACCGTTACCTTTAAAATTATTATTGAATATTCTGTATGAATATTTCTTCAGAATATTTTGCGATTCTTCCGTTACATTATATTCAACACCTCTTTTAAGCTCCTTTACTATTCCGTTATGGTACAATAAAACCTGCCTGTATTCATCTCCCATGGAATCTATGTTTAATTCCGTTATATTGATATCAGGAGGTTTATTGGTGAAAGTATCCGATAAATTAATAATATTTTCATCCGGAATAAAAACAGATCCATGCTTATTAACCGTAAACGGTAAAATAATTTTTCGTCCGTTCCCTGCATTATCAACGGCTTCCACACTCAATACATAGTTATCATCCCGTAATTCCGACATGTTAATTATACAGTTTATGCTGCTTTTTCTTATCATTTCGCTAAGCTGCGGCATGACTTTAAAAATGTTGTATTCTTCCTGCTTCTCATTAATCGAAATATTTTCCGAAATATCCGTATCGCCGTGCTTTTCCCCTTTTAATGATATATGTATGTTCTCAGGCGATATATTCCCGTCATGTACGGTTATTTGAGGAAAAATATTTTTATTGGTTGATATACCTTTTTCCAAATACTTATATTCTATAACAGGTTCATCGCGATCTACGGATAACAGGACATTTTCCCGATTTATATACCCCGCCCTGTCTCTGATATAAACTTCCGCCAGGTAGTCACCGCTTCCGAGTCCCGCTTTTACTTCTTCTTCAAAGTTTTTCGGAAAATTATTTAACTCCGTCGTTTCCCTTTTAAGATTTTCCTCATACGAAATCTTTCCGGTTAAGATGTCTCTTACCGTTATTCCGCATTCTTCTATTCCGGAAATCCGTGCTCCGGCTGTAATTCCGCAAATTATATCACCGTTAAATAAAGGGATATTATTCTTTGAAAGCTTATTGCTTTTGACATCTATTTCTATAT
The DNA here is from genome assembly GCF_054657495.1 of Howardella ureilytica. NCBI lineage: Bacteria > Bacillati > Bacillota > Clostridia > Eubacteriales > Howardella > Howardella ureilytica. The sequence goes on from NZ_BAAHYP010000001.1 coordinate 155,737, forward strand.
AATTGTTTTCCGCCGCTTCGGAAGATTCAACAATAAAACTACCCGTTATAAATTCTTTTGACTTATAAATATCATCCCAAACGGTAAAAAATATGATATTGCCCGAATATCCGTCTTTTATCTTGATACTTGCTTTATATTTGTAAATTTCCCTCGAATCTTCCGTAAAATCTCCTTCCGAATTATCACTTGATCCGTTCCCTGAATTTGGTATCTTCCCTGTTTCACCCGCCTCCTTTGCATATCTTTCTTTTTCATATTCATTTGTTAATTCTTTTATATTATCTTTATCTTCTTGTATCTCCTTTTCTTTTTCATCCTCTTTCTTGTCCTCATCGCTTTGTACAGGCTCCCATAATTCCGCCGGTATGCTTTCTTCCGTTGATATGCCCCTTATTTCATCATACAATCTGTAATACAATATATCTGTTGACTTGTCGGCACGGAATTCTATATCTACGGTTATCCCCTTATCCCTGAATATAGTTATTTCTTCATCACCTTTGTTAAGCAGATTGTCATGTCCCGAGGAGCAATTTATCAGTTCAAATACTCTCTGTTTTTCTTTTTCCTTTGTTTCGTAGTTTTCACTTGTTCCGTTCTCCCCGTTTTCATTCCCCCTTTCCATATCGTCGCCGCTGCTGCCGTTGTTATTCTCATCATCATTATCGTTTTTTAGTATTTCCCCGCTGCCTCTCCCTTCCGAATCATTGTTTTCGGCATTAATGCTTATGCCTGTCAGTGCGCTTATTCCCAAGACTGCCGTTATTACGACAATACATATAAAAATACCGCAAATAATTTTAATTATTTTTTTATATCTACATATTTTTATACTTATTCACCACCGTTTCAGTTGTTTTAATCACCTCATTTAATTTATCTAAGTTTACATGTTCATTTTCTGAATGTGCATTTAATATCTTTATTCTTTTAATCATATCCGACACTTTTCCGACTGTTTCTTCGGATTTTCCGATTTCAGGCCCTAACCTGCTTACGGCGCTTAAAATCAATATGCTGCATCTGTAAATAATAACAGGGTTGCCGTTTTCCTCCCCAAAGTCCAACAAACTGTCAAAATATTCAATATTCTTTAAAATATCCCCCGAACTTCCTTCTTTTATCATATTCTGTGAATTAAGTATCACCCCTCCGACTTTCTTATATATATCGGCTCTTTCATCGGAAGACTGCGATATCCAATACATTGCCTTTCTTATATTATCTATGTTGTGCAAATCAAATACTTCGCCGTAATAATACCAATATAAAATACCGATTTCATATGAAATTTCCCCATAAATACTTGATTTTTTTAATTTTCCGATATTAGGATATACAGCGGATTTTAATTCACGTTCCTCTTCTTCGGAAAAAACAAAATCAGACTTATACTCATAAATAAGAGATCTGAAACTCTGAATATCCGATGGGTTGTCTTTCAGTGATAAAATATATGCTTCGGCTCGTTTACCGGGATTATCGCCCGTAATGTCATACATTTTTTCGGTCTCAACATAATTTTCAAGGGATGATTCTCTTATCAGCTGCTGAAGAAAAACAATAATAAGTAAGCTCAATATGATTGTAATGATGTTAAAATAATGCTTTCTTCTGTTTCTTTTTTTCAGTTCTTCAAGAGAATGTCTTACGTCGGATATACTTTTATATCTCTTGTCCCTGTCTGCAGAAATGCATTTTAACAAAATGTTGTAAATATTCCTGTTTATCTTTTTATTTGATAAACCGTATAGTTCAATGCAGGTTTTTCCAAAAGAGTATATATCCGTTCTGACATCTGCCGAGCAGGTCAAAACCTGTTCAGGAGACGCATATCCGTATGTTCCCCAAATTTCTTTGTTGCCGCGATAAACCGCCGCTCCGAAATCGACAAGATAAACTTTAAAATCTTTTGAAATAATAATATTACCGGGCTTTAAATCAGCATAAATAATCGGCGGATCATGGTTATGCAAATATTCCAATACCGACAAAATTTGCATAATTATTTTAAAAATCTGTTTACCAGACAGTGCATCGTTTGCCGATATCTCGCCGATATTTTTGCCTTCAATGTAGTCTTCAATAATTAAGATTGACGTATCGGAATATAAGATGTCTGTTATTCTCGGAATATGTTGATGTCTGCATTCATTTAATACGGTTACTTCCCTCATAACCTCCGCGGAATAAGCATTGTCGGACTCTTTTATTGCAACATCTATGCAAAGTTTCATGTCAAATGCTTTATATACGGTACTTAATGCTCCATGCCCGATAATTCCCGATATTTTATATCTGTTGTTTACTATGTCACCTATGTGCATATTATTACCTGTTTTAAACATGTTTGAACGATTTGTTCATAAGAATATTCTGAAAATGTTTGAATGAATTACGTGAAAATTTCTGATATGTTTGAACGAATGAATTACGTGAAAATTTCCGGTATGTTTGAATGAATTGCGTGAAAATTTCTGATATGTTTGAACGGTTGAATTACATGAAAATTTCCGGTATGTTTGAATGAATTACATGAAAATTTCCGGTATGTTTGAATGAATTACATGAAAGTTCGAATATGTTTGAACAGAGCGTTCATAAGAAAATATAAGATAGAATAAAGAAAAATATAAAGATATCAAATCGGATTTCAATAACAGAAATCCTGCTCAAAGAATAAAACGAAAATTTGTTTTTGTCAATATTTTTAATGCTCCTTTTATGCATATATTTTATTTTTTTCAGCCTTTCTTCCCTCCCTTTTGTTCTCATAAACTCACATGATATATGCTGGTTCTATAAAATATATATTTTTTGGTATTTGCAAGCAACAGGTTGAAAGTATATTATGAGCGTAAGCTAATTGAGTTAAGGAAATTAACCCATATTATTTTTTAATTAAATATCTAAACCATATCCAAATCGTAGGTTATGATTATGAAGGAGGTCTCTTATGGAAGTTAAATTACAGGAAAAATACAAGTTATTTATTAACGGCGAATGGAAAGACGCATCAGACGGCGCAACAGTAAAGACATACAGCCCTGTTGACGGTTCTCTTCTCGCTGAAGTTGCAGAAGCTACAAAAGAAGACGTAGATGCAGCTGTTAAAGCAGCAAGAGAAGCATTTAAGACATGGAAGAACACAACAGTTAAGGAAAGAGCTAAGATACTTAATAAAATCGCGGATATCATCGACGAAAATGCCGAATTCCTCGCAACAGTTGAATCAATGGATAACGGTAAACCAATCAGAGAAACAATGGCAGTTGATGTTCCTTTGGCAGCTGAGCACTTCCGTTATTTTGCGGCAGCTATCATCGCAGAAGAAGACAGTGCCAAGTTATTGGACAACAATACATTAAGCCTTATTCTTCGTGAGCCTATCGGCGTTGTAGGACAGATTGTTCCATGGAACTTCCCATTCCTCATGGGTGCATGGAAACTCGCTCCTGTACTTGCAAGCGGTTGCGTTACGGTTCTTAAGACATCAAGCACAACACCTCTCAGCGTACTCGAATTTGCTAAGCTCGTTCAGGATGTTTTACCTGCAGGCGTATTTAATGTAATAACAGGTTCAGGTTCTAAGTCAGGTCAGTATATCCTTGACCATGAAGGATTTGACAAGCTCGCATTCACAGGTTCAACAGAGGTAGGTTACAACGTTGCCAAGGCAGCTGCCGAAAAGCTTATCCCTGCTACTCTTGAATTAGGCGGTAAGTCAGCAAACATCATTTTCCCTGACTGTGACTTCGAGCAGGCTCTTGACGGCGCTCAGCTCGGTATCCTCTTCAACCAGGGCCAGGTTTGCTGTGCAGGCTCAAGAATCTTTGTTCATGAAGATATTTATGATAAGTTCGTACCTGAACTTGTTAAGAGATTTAACAGCATAACAGTAGGTAATCCACTTGATCCTAATACACAGATGGGTGCACAGATTGACAAGCGTCAGATGAACAAAATCCTCAGCTACGTACAGATCGGTAAGGAAGAAGGAGCTAAAGTTCTTTGCGGCGGCGAACAGTTTACTGAAAACGGACTTGAGAACGGATGCTTCATTCGTCCTACACTTCTCGGAGATGTAACTAATGATATGAGAGTCGCAAGAGAGGAAATCTTCGGACCTGTTGCATGTATCATTAAGTTTAAGTCTGAAGAAGAAGTAATCGCTATGGCTAACGACAGCGAATACGGTCTCGGCGGCGCGGTATTTACAAATGATCTTAACAGAGCAATCCGTGTGTCACGTGCCATCGAAACAGGTCGTATGTGGGTTAACACATACAATGCAATTCCTGAAGGCGCTCCGTTCGGCGGTTACAAGAAATCCGGTATCGGACGTGAGACTCATAAGGTTATCTTAGAGCACTATACACAGATGAAAAACATCCTTATCAACTTAAGCGGTTCTCCAAGCGGATTCTACCCTAAGAAGGATTAATTAAAAATTTAAATATAAATCACATATCACATACACATACTAAACACACAAATTACATACACATACAATAAACAGAAGCTCGGACAGTTAGGTTATATCAACCTGAGTCCGAGCTTTTGTTTTATATTAAATATTTATATTGTTTAAAATTTCTACGTGAGTTGTCCTCAATTATTCTCCGGTTCGAAACTAATATGATCAACCGCAAAATCTTTACCGTTTTCAGATAAAATATGTTCACATTTTACCTTTTCTCCCGGATTAACTTCTGTGATATCTGCGTAAGAATATTTCTTTACGCCTGCGTCATTTACATATGAATATGCTATAATTCCGCTTTTCCATTTATAAGCCGATTTATTTGTTACGGTTATGTCCAGAACATTTTCTCCCGATAAATTAAAATCAAAGCCGTCAATTGAATATTCACTTGCATCCGCATAGTATTCCTTTCCGACTTCCGCATCTTCCCCGACATTTCTTATGACACATTCACTCAGAAATAATTTCGGAGATGTCATGTTTCTTCTGTATTGTGAGCCTTCATCCAATACAAGCAGCCTCACTTCCTTTGAACCGTGAGCCGGAATATCAACAGCCAGTCTTTTTGTGGCATATATTATATTTTCACTGGAAAAATACCTTCGTATATCAACAGGATCATCTATTTCATTTCCTGCACTGTCCTGCTTTGCAATATCTATCGTACCGTCTATTACCGCCTGATCGATTCTGTTATCGCTGTCATTTTTGACCGTAGCGATTATTATACCGTTTGCAGCATCATATTTTGCGTCACTTATTGTTATTCCCGGATACCTGTCCGAAACGTAATCCGTTGCCAAAGTGACTTCGGCTTCTCCTCCCCCGGAGGAAGTATTTGTTTCGCTAGTGCCGCAACCGGCTAAAATGACGCTTATACCCGCTGCAGCCGCAAATATTGATGCTTTCTTTATATTTTTCATAATTATGACGTTCTGACCTCCATCAAAAAATCGGGGTTTTATTTTTGAATTTGACTTTTGAATCTCCTCTGACATTTGCAATATGATTTCCCGTTGTTTCAACCCGTCGTGTAAGACACATAATGCATTCCGCAGCTTCGTCACCGGTACATATTTTACCGTCATATAATGCGTATTTCGCTCTTACGCTTGTAGGAGAGAGATTAGGCATTACTACATTGCCTCCGGCAAGTATACCCTGTTCTCTGCCTGTTCGGTGTAAAGAACCGAGTGCCGTTGTTGCCGGAAGAAGCACATTAGGCTGCATAAGCCTTGTAATTGCAAGAACGTGCAGCGTATCTTCTATCTTTCCGTTTGGCATGTCCGCAAATGGTGTGTCATGATTGGCGATAAAAGGTCCCATGCCTATCATATGAGGTTGAAATTCTTTCATAAAAAGCAAATCTTCAATAATGTTATCAACAGTCTGATATGGCGAACCTATCATAATTCCGCAGCCCACCTGATATCCTATTGCTTTCAAATCCTTAAGACACTCCACTCTTGCGGAAATACTCTGTGAAGGGCTGTGTATCATACTGTAATGTTCTTCGTTTATTGTTTCATGTCTGAGCAAATACCTGTCCGCTCCCGCTTCATAGAACTTAACATATGAATCATGACTCTTTTCACCTATTGAAAGTGTAATTGCACAATCAGGGTGTAGCTGCTTAATTGAACGAATAATATCGCACATATAATCGTCGGTAAAAAAGGGATCTTCTCCGCCTTGAAGCACAAAGGTCCTGAATCCCAAACCATAACCAATATCCGAGCATTCGAGAATCTCATCAAATGAAAGTCTGTATCTGTCGGCGTTCCTGTTGCTCGCTCTTATTCCGCAATACACACAGTCTTTTTTACAATAATTGGTAAATTCTATAAGTCCTCGGATATATACTTCATCGCCGTATATTTCTTTTTTTACCTCTCTTGCCTGTGAATATAAGAACTCCTCGTCTTCTTTTGTGAGAGTTGTAAGAAGTTGTTTTAACTCACCGTAACCCAATATAGTATCTTTTCTCAGTTTTTTAATCAATTCCGTATTAGTACTCATAATAACCTCAATACAACATTATTCCCATATTCAACCGCATAATAAACGACATAACGGTCAGTTATTTTATACCGTTTTTTAATAATATGATATAAGTGTCAAAAGTACATTGATAAGTCATCCCGCTGCCGGCATGCAGGCGTGTGCGGTGTCTGACTTTCGGCACCGTAATCATAATATTATAAAATCAAAAAGCGCGAAGCAACCGATATGAAACATTTATACGTATTCATATCCGCCGTTTCGCACTTTTCTTTATTTAAATAATTATTTAGCCGTTACCGTGATGTATTCATCACCAAGTAAAGCCAATGCATCTTTAGGAGCGAATTCGCTGTTTCTTTCAACTTTGAGTTCTGCATACGAACTTGTGTCTCCGGACGGACCGACATATTTATATGCAACCATTTCATATTTTGAATCATCTTTTCCGTATACATAATACACTGTCTTGCCGTTATCTTCTGTTCTTCCCTGATCCAACACCTGATCAAATTCCGTCATCTCCGAATCTATCTTTGCCTCTATGGTATGGGTGGATACATTATCTTCTAAATCATATTCATATGATTCTCCCGAAGAGTTTTTATACTCCAGATTACCGTGTCTTAAATATCCGGTATAATACTTATTAACCTGTATGTTATATGCCGTACTTTCATCCGTATAAATTTCTTTAGACGCCGGTTCCGTAACAGCTGCCGTGCTTTCAACGGCTGTTGTTGTTTCAGGCACGGATTGCGTTGTAACAGCCTCAGTGGAAGCCGCTGTTGTCTCAGGCTGACTTCCGCCGTTTCCGCATCCCGCAAAAATTACACCCGATGCCGCAACACCTGCAATTGTTAATAATATTTTTTTCATAATAAGCCTCCTCATTGACAGAGTGAAGATAGTTAAAAAACAGGCACATTATTTGTCCGGTTCTATCTTCTTCCGATATGAATATATGCTATGACCAATATATCACAATAAAATGTTTTAGTCCCTAATTTGTTGAATAAATATCTGCTTTGTCCGATTCTCAACGTATTAAGTTGTTTCGTTACTCAATCCTCCAATATCTTAACGGCTCTTTCCAGTATACCGTTCATGTAACTGATTGCCGTTCCGTAATTGGTTACTTTTACTCCGCTGTTATGTATGTGCTTCATGCGGCTCAAAATCTGTTTTTCGCTTAACATACATCCGCCGCAGTGAATAACCAGGTCAAAACCCGCAAGATCTTCCGGAAAATATGTACCGTTCGACAGCTCGATCGAGAGCTCTTTTTCTGTATATTTTTTTAATAATTTCGGTATTTTAACGGATCCTATGTCTTCACACTGTCTGTGATGAGAACACCCCTCCGAAATCAATACTCTGTCTCCGTCCTTTAAGTTATCGATGTGATAAACGCCCTCCAATGCCATTTCCAGAAATCCTTTATATCTGGCCATAAGAATGGAAAATGAAGTAAGAGGAATGTCTTTCGGAACAATTTTATCCACAAATCCGAATACCTGGCTGTCGGTAATGACCAAATCCGAATATCTGCCGATTCCGTTTTTCATAAATTCTTCCAGTTCGGTATCCTTTACACAGACGGCCTGTGAATCAGCAGCCAGTATATCTCTTATAACCTGTTGCTGAGGAAGTATTAATCTCCCCTTCGGAGCAGATTCATCAATTGGAATGACAAGGGTTACCAATGAATTTTTTTTGAGCCTATCCGAAATAATAAATCTCTCTTCTTTTCTCTCGTTAAACAAAATTATTTTTTCTTCCAAAAGCAGTTTTAGCTCTTCAATACGTATGTTCTCAGTGGCAGAAACCGATATATCGGCACGTATGTCGGTTGTCTCAATCTCTGCTTCATCAATCTTATTACACACGGTAATGTATGGAATGTTCCTCTCATTGCACAGTTTTAACAGCGGCTCGATGTTACTCTCCGTTTCATGAGGCGTTGTGACTATTACCGCTATATTTACGGTATCGAGGGCTTTTCGTGCAGCCTTCATTCTGAGAGAACCGATTTCTCCGTCATCCGAAAAGCCGGGAGTATCAATTAAAACCACCGGCCCCGCCTTGTGTAATTCCATGGTTTTTTTTACCGTATCAGTTGTTGTACCCTTAAATTCCGATACCACTGAAATATCCTGTCCCGTTACGGCATTAATGAGTGAAGATTTACCTGCATTTACATTTCCGAGAAACCCTATTTGAACACGTTCGGAAACCGGTGTTTCATTTAAACTCATAATTATTTACCTGTGTATATATCCCGGATATATACATCCTCTCCTGAATATTAGTCAGATTATAAAATACCTGCGCAAGTTTCCATACCGCATACATTTAATACTAAATCACATATCTGTTTAATTAATACTATAAATATTCCCTTTTATCAACTTATCAATCAGTAAGTAATGGTAAGTGAAATAACCTTATGTTCTCATATACATTTCTAACAAAAAGCGGATGTCACTGTTATACAGCAAACATCCGCTTAATTATCCGAAAGCATAAGCACTGTCGTGCAAATACATTAAATTATTAATTGAAAGCTACAAGGATTATGAAATATAATACCGCAACCATACCTATTACAAACAATAACAAACTGTATGAAATTCCTCTCGGAACTTTTTCCGCTTTTTGAGGCTTTTCATATAGCGCAAATTCATCTTCTTCCTTAGGATTAAATCTCTCCGGTCTGTTAATAAAGAACAGCGACTTATAAAGCCATGCTATGCCGTCTCCGACTATGAACACAAGTCTTGCGGCAAATGCACCGATAAACGGTAAAACCGTGAGAAGAGCAGGGCGATAAAAATATTTTTCCATATCCAATCCATAGTTCCAGGCATCGATATATTCCTTTTTACCGTCCGCATTCTTTTTCATCAGACAAGGTCTTACTATGAGGAAGTAGAACAATGCTCCGATAGCAAGAGAAGCAAGAGCTCCGCTGATGTTAGTCCATGAAAAATATGCAACTTCCTTTTCCAAACCGTGACCGTTTAAGAAATGCTGTGACATTTCCCCGATAACATCCTGTGTGAAGTGCGGTAATATTCCGATTACAGGGAATAATACTCCGAGTATCACAAGCAGAATCTTTACGGGAACACTCGTATACTTTGATTTCCCGTCATATTCGGCCTGAAGTTCAGGGTCGTTATTCTTCTCAATAAATACTGCCGTAAATATTTTAAGCATGTAACAGAATGTCAGTCCGCCTGTAAATATAAACAACGCCTCTATTATTTTAAATATTACCGCCATACCGGTGGTTTCCGGAAACATTGCAATATATTCAACAAGACTCTCGTGTATAAGAGTTTTACTGATATAACCGTTAAAAAACGGTACACCTGCTACGCCCAGAATTGCCGATCCGCTCACTAACTTAATAAGCCACTTATTTCTGCCCCATCCGCGTATCTTATTAAGGTCGAAATCCTTAAGATTCATAAATATCACTCCTGCGACCATAAACAGCGCAAGCTTAATAAACGAATGGTTAACAAGATGTAATACAGATCCCTGTACCGCTATGGCATTATGTTCTCCCAATATTGCCTGCATTCCTGTTCCCACAAGAATGAAACCTATCTGGGACATGGAAGAACATGCAATCGTCCTTTTAAAGTTAACGGAGAATACCGCAAGCATTGCTCCCGTGAGCATGGTAAGGGTTCCCGCTATAAGAATAACCAATCCCCATGTATAGTCATGGAGAAGCACCTGACCGGTTACTACGAATATACCGAATATACCGGCTTTACTAAGCACTGCGGAAAGCAACGCCGTGGCAGGCTCCGGAGCCGCCACATAGGCCTTTGGAAGCCATGTATGAAGGGGATACATTCCCGCTTTGACTCCGAATCCGACTAATATAAGTAAACCCGATGCAAGTATAATTCCGTAATTTGCTCCCGACATTTTTATTGCATCCAGAATTTGATCCATTTCTAAAGTGCCGATATTTGCTTTAAGCATAAACAGTCCCATAAGTGTTACAAGACCGCCGAACACACCGAATCCCAAATAGCTCTTTGACGCATCTATCGCTTTTTCGGATTCTCCGTGAATAACAAGAACATATGATGTAAATGTCATAACCTCGAAGAATATAAATGTTGTATATAAATCAGCCGAAAGGAATATTCCCATCGTCGCTCCGAGAGTCCAGAGCATAAACATATAGTATCTGTTTCTGTTTCGGCTGCTTAATCTGTTAAAGTATTCAATGCTTTGAACCGTGGTAAAGAACCATGCTATACCGGCTATCATAATCATTACCAGTCTGAACCCGTCCGCTCTGAAGTGCAATCCGAATCCCGCAAATCCTTCCCAATATAAATCAGTAGGGGTTTCAAACGACATAGCCACGAGGACTATGGCCGCAGCAAGCTCAATCGCGGTAATTAATACGGCCACTCTGTCTCTGCCGGCCTTGCTGTGTCTTCCGAGTATATAATTAACAAGTCCCGCCGCAAACGGAAAGAATACCAAAAACAATATAAGTAAATTACCTGACAAGCTTATCTCACCTCCTTATGTGTATTTGTTTATAAAATACCTGCTATATGCTGAAACATATTTATAAACGGCGTCGGATATACTCCGATTACGATTGATGCGACACTGAGTCCCATCATAGGAATTGTCATACATTTTCCCGGATCCTTAACTCCCCTGTTCATTCTCTCAAGGTTTAATCCCTTATCAGGGAAATATGCCTTGATAATAATTTGGAACAGGTATAAAGATGTAAGTACGGCTGAAATTATAAGTGCACCGATACCGACATAAGAAAGAACCAAATCCGTGTTCGCAGCTGCCGTTCCGATCATCCATTTACTTGTTATAGCCATAAGAGGAGGTACGCCGATAAGCCCGAGAGAACATATTGTAAATGCAGCCATTGTTACAGGCATTGTTTTTCCGAAGCCCGCTAACTGATCTACATATTCTCTTCCCGTTGTTACAATAATTGCACCCGCAACAAAGAACAATGTAATCTTAAGTACCGAATGGAACATCATGTGAGTCAGACCGCCTACCAGTCCCTCAGGAGTCATAATCATAAGAGAAAACAACATATATGAAAGATTACTTACCGTTGAATAGGCAAGTCGCCTCTTAATATGATTTTCCCTTAGAGCCATGGAAGAACCGAATATTATTGTTATTATGGCTGCAAGCATGCAGACAAACTGAGCCCATGTTCCGTATAACAACTCCGTGCCGAAGCTGTAATATGTAACTCTCATAATCGCAAATACACCGGCATTAACAACCGCTACGGCATGAAGAAGTGCCGTAACCGGTGTCGGAGCAACGCCGGCGCTCGGCAACCAGTTGAAAAACGGAAAAATTGCCGCTTTTACGCCAAAGCCGAAAAATGCACATATAAATCCGACAAGCAATAACTGTTCATGACCTGCAATCTTAGCAATATCCGTCAAAATTCCGCCATATACAAAATCAAGCGAAACTCCGAAGTTCATCAGAAGCATAATTGCGATAAAACCGAAACTCGCTCCCGTTATCGAATAAATAACGTATTTTTTGCCGGCAGACGCCGCCTTTTTGTCCATCTCATGCATAACAAGAGGCAATGTTGCGGCCGTGAGCAATTCGTAAAACAGATACATTGTGATTAAGTTGGCTGAGAATACAATTCCCATAATCACACCGAATGAAATAATGAAAAATGAAAAGAATTTATTTTCATTATGTTCATGTGACATATATTCAAATGCATAAAACGCCGTTACCACCCAAAGTGTGGAAACGATCATTCCGAATACTGTAGATAAACCATCCACTCTAAAGGTTATACTAACGATTTCCGAAAAACGTATCACCGTAAAGGATTGTTCAGGTACAGTAAACATAAATACGATTGCAAGAATCATATTAGCAATGCAAACCATTGCTACATATATATGTCTTTTTCGATTATCTTTTATCCCGTTGCACATGAGTATAAATCCCATAACAATAGGAAAAATAATCGGTATTAAAAGCAATGCCGCCATATTTACTCCCTTCTAAATATTAATCATTACGGTTAAACCGGTAATATAACTGAAATAATTCCGCTTATTGCATCGGTCAGTCCCACAGGCATAACTCCGAGCCCCAGCGCAAGTACCGATAATATTATAAGCGGTACCGTCATATAAGCGTTTGGTTCCGTCTTAACGAGTCCTTCATAATTATAGTCTTTGCCCGGGAAGAATGCCGTCTGAACAATAGGGAACAGATATCCTGCTGTAAGCAGAGCCGAAAGCAATAATACTGCGGCGCCCACTATTCCCAAAGCTCCGAACTCCGGAGCAAGAGATGCCGTTGCCAGATACCATTTGCTGAAGAATCCCGCAAACGGAGGTATACCGACAAGCGAAAGCGATGCGATTGTAAAACACCACATTACAATCGGCATTTGTTTGCCTATACCTCGCAGCTCATATACATATGTCTTATGTGTTTTATAGATAATTGCTCCGGCACATAAGAATAATATATTCTTGGCAATCGCATGGAATACCACCTGAAGAAGTGCTCCTTCCACCGATGCGGGTGTAAGCAGAAATAATCCGAACAATACATATGAAACCTGACTGACCGAAGAATACGCAAGTCTCTTTTTAAGAAGTTTCTCCTTAAATGCCAGCATAGAGCCCACAAATACCGTTGTCAAAGCAAGAATTATGAGCATATACTGCACCCAGGTTCCCCGAAGCATTTCAGGGCCGACCTGATAAAATAAAACTCTTATAATCGCCAGCACTCCCGCCTTTGTAATGATACCCGAAAGCACTGCCGAAGCCGGTGCAGGTGCTACCGGATGGGCGGTCGGAAGCCATGCCTGAAGCGGTATCATACCCGCCTTTGCACCGAATCCGATAACCATTATTAATGTAACAACAAGCACTAACGTCTCATGTCCTTCCACCAATGAAGGATCGAGGACACCTCCCGGACGGAATATGAGATTTCCTCCGGCAAATCTGTTAATAAAGAAAAGTCCGAATAAACCGAAGCCCGCTCCGAAAATGGAATATCCAAGATATTTCATTCCGGCAGCAATAGCTTCTTTTGTCCTGGAATGAATTACAAGCGGAACAGTCATTATAGACATAATCTCAAAGAACATGTAGAGAGTAATCAGATTACCCGAATAGCACAGTCCTACGAGAATGCCGCCGGTCATTGTGTAAAAGCCTAAAAATCTTGATTCATCACCTTCGTGCTGAATATATTCATAGGCAAAAAATGCTACTAACATCCATATTATTGCCATTATACAAGCAAAGAATTTAGATACCGAATCAAGTTGAAATCCGACTACCATATTATCCGCAATGGTCCACAGATTGAGTCTCAATCCGTCCGTAAAGGCCATTCCGCATACTATGGCCGCATTTAACACAAGAATAACGGAAATTAAAATTTTTCTTGCTTTAGCGTCCTTCATGGGAAAGACAAATAACCCGGCAATAACAGGCAGTAGTATGGGTATTAGCAATGTTACTCCTGCCATATAAATATCCTTTCATTATCATAAGAGCTTTATGCCCATCTGAATTATTCTGACTATCGGTTCATAGAATATTCCAAATCCGAAATTGCTCGCAATAAATAATACCATTGCAATTACGAAACCTGCAGAGTTCCTATGTTTCTCATCATGATGCGCATGCTCTTCCGCAAGCGCCTGTTCTGCCTCATCACGCACTTTCTCAACGTCTTTGTGATCATATGTTGCATTGAGCTTATAACCTGTTAAGTCAACATGTTTTACAGGGGTACTGATGACAGGTACTTCTTCTGAATATGCATGATGTCCCTCATGATGTTCTTCAGGCAATCTCCAGATATTAATAATTGCCCCGAGATAATATACTGCGTTAAGAGCTGTGGATACAGCAAGCGCAACCAATACTATCGGCAATCTGAACCAATCCGATTCTATGGCTCCCACCGAGAAGAACAACTTAGAAACAAAACCTGCAAATAACGGAATACCGATCATGGACAGACCTCCGATTGTAAACGCAATACCCGCAAGTTTATTTTTATGAGCCGCTCCCCTCAATTTCTTAAAGTCATATGAATGCCCCGATACATTTGCAAGACCTGTTGCCGAAAGGAACAACATAGGTTTTGTTATGGCGTGAGATATGATATGCAAAGTTGCCGCTATAATTCCGATTTCGGAATTTATTCCGATACCCATGAAGATATATCCGATTTGAGCAACAGAAGAGTATGCGGCCATCCTCTTTAAATGTCTCTCTCTCAAAGCGTTTACGGATCCCATCATCATACCGAGTACGCCGAGAACCAGAAGAACATCCGCTATATGTGATTCCTGCATAATCTCGGGAGTGAACACTCTGTATACGGATTTAATTAAAAGTACTATGTAGCCTTTAAGTACAAGTCCGGAAAGTATGGAACTTGATGTAGACGTTGCCGATGCGTGTGCGCTCGGAAGCCATGAATGAAATGGGTACAGCGCCGATTTGATTGCTATTGCAACGCTTACTATTCCGATAACTGTTACAAGCGGAATTGTATATTGTCCGCTTGCCCACAACATTCTTACGGATTCTCCCAAATGTTCCATAAGAAGGTGACCGGTAATTCCGTAAAGCATTGAGATACCCAGAAGGAATAATCCCGATCCTATGGCACTCATTATCATGTAACGTGTTGTTGCCACAATGGTCTTTCCCGAATCCTTTGCCATAACAATCGCACATGAAGCAATTGTATTTATCTCTATAAATACGTATCCGGTAAACATATCATTTGTATACGTAAGGGCAAGCAATGAACAAAGAAGAAGGTCAAGCATTATAAAATACAAATACTGTTTTTTTGATTTGACGTCTTCAAATACATTTCTTAATCCGCCGATGATTGATAACGCCATTACAAAACAAAATACAGTCGCGATAAGGGCTTCATACGGACCTGCCTTCAGTTCGTTTCCGAAAGGCGCAGGGAAATGTCCCATCATGTATGTGAAACTTGCATCATTTTGAACAAGATTAACAAGCAATGCTGCGTTCAAAGCTCCCGTAAATATTACCGAAGCCAAATTGACCGTGCATGCCGCTTTGCCCCATTTTCTGATAAACGGCGTCATCATTGCAACAATCAGCATCAACAGGATACTTATGAAGGGAACATTATATATAAACGGCATTATTCACCCTCCTTTTCCTGTTTACTCTTAATCATGATTTCATCAAGATTAAGAGTGTGATATTTCTTATACAGTCTCTGTATCAGAGCAAGAAAGAATGCTGTTGTACTGACAGAAACTACGATTCCGGTAAGTACAAGACCCGCCGGTATAGGGTTGATATACTGTGCTGCATCCGGTGAGAGATTGTCCCCGAGAATCGGAGCCACTCTCCCAAACACAAAACCTCTCGAAGCAAGATAGAGATATACAGCCGTATCCATTATATTCAGTCCTATTGCTTTTTTAACAAGGTTGTTGTGAAGCAACAGTCCCATTAAGCCTATACCGAACAGAATCATTGAAGCAATTTCATAATAATGATTCAAGATATAATCCATAAGCTTAAATCTCTCCTTTCGAGAATAATTTGTAGAAGCCGAACATTGTACATGCAACTATAAATCCTACACATATGTTAAGCGGTAATATAAGTCCGCCGCTCAGTATCGCACCCGGTGTTCCGGTAGAAATAATTGAATGTAAATGATTGGCACCCGTATAGAATGAATAACATTTAAGTCCCGCATATGTTAACAACGCACCGCTTGTTATGGCAGTAAATATTTTAAAGTTAAAAAATTTCTTTGCTTTTCTGTCTCCGAATGATACCGCATACAGTATCAAACCGGCACCTATTATTGCGCCTCCGGAGAATCCTCCTCCCGGAGAGAGATGTCCGTTAAGGACAACATATATTCCGAATATAAATATTATCGGAATGACAAATTTTGAAATAACCTGAAGAATTATGTTAGGATATTTTTCTTCGGTAAGAGTTTCCTCTTTTATAACGGCAGTTTCTTTGTCAAATTCCGCCTGCTCTTTGGCGTTTCTTTTTTCTTCATCCCTTCTCAGAAGAATTATTACTGCGGCCACGGCAGAGAAAAGAACCGTTGACTCGCCCAGCGTATCAAATGCTCTATAGTCAAGAATCATACTGGCAATAACATTGGTAGCACCTGTATCTGCCAATCCGTCTTCTATATATTTTGCTGAAACCTCGTTATTGGTAGGCGCATCAATAATTCCGAAGGATGGGTCAAAATTGACAACAACTAAAAGAAGAACTATAAACGCGCAGCACATGGCAATTGCAAGTCCGATATAGACTTTTTTAAATTTCCTGTAATTTTTTATCTCGTCTTCTTTTTTTTCTTTTTTCGGTCTTCTGATATTTTCTCTGATAACCTTTTTTTCTGTTTTCGGACGCTCTTCACCGTTTACCCAATCAACAAATGCATTATGTTTCTCAGGTACGGAGGAGAGCTGTTTTTTTTCTTTTTCTTCCATCGTTCTCCTCCTTAAGTGTTATCATCTTCATTTTTATCCGCCTCGGATTCTTTGTCGGCTTCTTCCTTTTTCTTCTTATCCAAAGCCTTAATCTTATTATATGTAACAAAGAACAGTATGGTCGTTACTCCCGCACCAACCGCTGCCTCGGTTCCGGCAAGATCGGGGGATTCCAAAAATAACCATATAATGGACATAACAAGGCTGTACGACATAAATATCAAAGTAGTAGTCAAAAGACTCTTAACCACGGTTGATGCCACGGCGCACAGAATAAGAAAACCTAACAGGGTCCATACAAGTAATGTGGTTGCATCAAACATCCTTATCTACCCCCTCATCAAATCTCTTCTTAAATTCCTCAGAGTCTTCTGCGGTTATTGTAGCTATCTCCATCTTTGCAATCATGTGAGATGAAACAGGAGCAGTCAGCCAAAAGAATACTAAAATAATTACAAGTTTCAGCGTTGAATAAGTAAGTCCTGTCATAACGCCCACGCCCGCAAGCACTGAAAATAATGCCAGTGAATCTCCTATTGCGGCGGCATGCATTCTGTTAAGCACATATTTAAACTTGAATACTCCGAATGTGGACATTGCAAACAGGAAGACTCCGAACCCCACAAGGCAGGCTGCTATAATAAATCTTATCAGCATCAGTCATCGTCCTCCTCTCTGTTAACATTTACTACCCTTGATTTTTCATCACCGCGCAGCCTATGCTTTTTTTCTTTCGCAACTATGATCTTTGAAAGAACAACAACGGCAATAAATCCGAGAACCGCATATATTACGGCAACGTCAAATATAAAATCTTCATGTAAAAATATGGCAAGAAGGCATATAAATGCCATCGTATTGGTGCTTATCATATTGCCTGCCAAAATACGATCCGTGTATCTGGGGCCTCTTATCGCCCGTATTAACAGCATCAGCAGCATCGCCGCCATCGCAAACATACAAATAAGCAGGAAAATGTCTGAATATAACGTTTTTTCAATCATTATAATTTCTCCTCCATTTTCTTTATCTGCTCTACAAATACCGACTCATCCATTCCCTCCGACATACTTACGTCAAGAGCATGCACTATAAATACATCATCGTCTATATCACATGTAATCGTACCGGGAGTCATGGTTATTGAGTTGGCAAGAGTCGCTTTTCCGACATCGGATTTGATATCAGGATTTTTAAAATATACAAGACGCGGTTCAATGGTATCTCCCGGAGTCATTATAAATTTTAATGTTCCGAATGTTGCTTTAACGATTTCCCACCATAGAACAAATGCATATTTAAAAAGTCGTCCGATATTTTTAAATATAAACGCTTCCTGCTTAGGACCGTATCCGAGTGCTTTCCAGGCAAAAATGTAAACTGCGGCCGCTATTCCGAATCCGAACAGCATAACTTCCAATGTCCATCTTCCGTTAAATACGATCCAAGCAAAGAAGAAAATTGCATAAAACATATTTATCTCCTTTCAATAATAATAAAAGAGCCTGTACAGTTTATTAAGATTAATTTATTTCATCATATAATCATTAGTATCTGTAATCAGGCTCAAATACATTAACAATATAGCCGTTATCACCGGAATGGTGTCCCTCTGTCGTATCTTCAACATGTTCCGTTTGCTCGTCTTGGTGTTCATTTTGATGTTCTACCCCTGTCGGGGCGGATACGAGAAACAGTATTCCGACAGTTGCCGCAAGTGCGGCCAAAACCGATAGTACTTTCATAATGACCTCCGTTAAATCAATCCGTTTCAAAACACCGGTATTATGTTTATGATGCGGCAAAATATATAGATCCGACAAATGACAGCGACTGTTTATGCCGGCTGCAATTTAATATAATTTTATACAAATTATATTAAATTATAATGTTTTAATAATAATTCATAGCAACATTAAAGTCAAATCGATTGTACGAATTTTAATACAATATGACGGTTTTATATCTAATTTATTAATTGCTTTTCGGTAAGTTGTTATATAAGGAATATTTAAGTATCAGAAATCAAAAAGACCATGGCATCACATCTCAAATGCATATGCCATGGTCTTTTAAAATTTCAAAATATTCCGTTAAATAATTATATATCTTATACCGTATTACTTTTCATTATACATTTTCCATGCATGATGATCGGTATGAAGAAGCTTTTCGGCAAGCTCTGAAAGAGGTTCTCCCAAAAAGTCTCTGTATACGGCTATAATTGAAGGATTTTCATGTGAAAATCTCAATTTATCATTTCTGTCAATCTTATATAAGATATCGGCTCTTTCCTTTTGTTTGCTGTATCCGTTAACTATAGGCTGACCGCCGCCGTTAACACATCCGCCCGGACATGCCATGACCTCTACAAAATGATAATCAGCCTCACCCTTTCTCAATGCATCGAGAAGTCTGTCTGCGGCACCGAGAGTGTGTGCAACGGCAATCTTTAATGTGGTTCCGTTAATATCAAGAGAAAGTTCTCTCCACTCTTCCTGTCCTCTTACTTCCTTAAACGCATCGGGATCCGCATTCTCGCCTGTCACAACATTGTATGCGGTTCTGAGAGCCGCTTCCATAACTCCTCCGGTTGCTCCGAATATGTGACCGGCTCCCGTCGCAATGCCGAGAGGCATGTCAAGTTCTATCTCTTCAAGACCCGCAGGGTTGATATTGGCAGCCTTAATCATACGGGAGACCTCTCTAGTTGTAATTGAAAAATCAACATCAGGCTCTCCGCATGCGTCATTAAGAACAGGAATCTCCGCCTCTTTCTTCTTGGCGATGCAAGGCATTACCGAAACGCACACTATATTCTTAGGATCAACTCCGAGAATGTTTGCATAATATGTCTTTGCAATAGGTCCGAACATCTGCTGCGGTGATTTTGATGTGGAAAGCTGATCCACAAAATCAGGATGAAATGCCTTGCAGTGGCGGATCCATGCCGGACAACATGATGTAAACATAGGAAATTTAGCAGCTTCTTCAGGATGTGTAAGCTTATGAACGAATTCATTTGCTTCCTCCATAATAGTAAGATCGGCGGCGAAGTCCGTATCAAATACATAATCCACGCCCATCTCTTTAAATGCCGCACAAAGTCTCTTCATTGACGCCGTCTCGTCATCTAATCCGAAAGGCTCACCCCATGCCGTTCTTATTGAAGGAGCAATCTGCATTACAACAATCTTCTCAGGGTCTTCGATACATTCGAATAATCTGTCCGTATCATCTCTTTCTCTGAGGGCTCCTACAGGACAATGCTTAACACACTGACCGCAGATTGCGCAATCCGTATGGTCTAAGCAGTCGCCTGAAGAAAATCCAACCGTTGTTCTCGATCCCGTGTTAATAACGTCCCAAACATGAGTATTCTGCATATTGTCACATACCTGTACACAACGCATGCATTTGATACATTTTGAATCATCTCTTGTAAACGGAAATGTCTTATCGAGTTTTGCAATAGGAACATCTTTTTCAAAACTGATTTCTCTTATGTTAAGTTCATTTGATACCTTCTGTAATGAACAGTTTCCGCTTCTTACGCATGTAGGGCAATCCGTATTATGCTGTGAAAGAATAAGTTCCACATTGTTTCTTCTGGCAATTCTTGCCTTTTTGCTGTTGGTATATATGACCATTCCTTCGTCTACCGTGTTGTTGCAGGCGGTAAACAATTTATCGTAACCCTCAACTTCAACAACACATACACGACATGCACCTATTTCATTGATGCCTTCCCAATGGCAAAGTGTAGGAAGGTTTATTCCCGCAGACTGCGCCGCTTTAAGGATAGTTGTTTTCTCCGGTACCTGAACAGCTTTACCGTTAATTGTAATATTTACCATTTTTCTCTTCTACCTCCCCTAAAGCTTCCGTAACCGAAATGGTCACAATGCAGGCATCTTGCGGATTCCTGACAAGCCTCTTCGTCAGTCATGCCGATTTCCATAAGTTCGAATGATTTTACTCTTTCAGACGGAGAAATCTCTCTCATGTTAACTCTTGCGCAAGGCTCATGATCGCTGAATCTTATTCTAGGTAATTCGATTCCCGCATCAATAATATGATTATATCCGAGATATTCATCAATATTTGCTGCGGCAACCTTTCCTGCGGCAATGGCTTTAATAACCGTGGCAGGACCGGTAACACAATCTCCTCCGGCAAATAATCCGTCAACGCCTTCTACTCCGGACGTATCAAGTGCATCGATATGACCCCTTGTAATATGTACGCCCGACTCTTCAAGTTTGGATGAATCGATTCCCTGACCGATTGCAACGATTACCTTATCACACTTAATCTCAACTTCAGGAGTGTCAGCAGCCTTAACGCTTGCTCTTCCGTTCTTTATGGCACCTATAATCTGAGGCTGTACAACCAATGAACTCACCTTGCCGTCAGCGTCCTTTTCTATTCTTACAGGAGCGTTAAGTTCTATAATCTCACAACCGTCCGCTATTGCACCGTATATTTCCTCTTCGAGAGCAGTCATATCGCTTATTCTTCTTCTGTATACAACCTTTACGCTCTTTGCTCCGAGTCTTACGGCAGAACGGGCAACGTCCATGGAAACGTTTCCGCCTCCGACAACTACAATATCCTGTCCGGTATAATCAACCTGCTCTTTATCGCCTATGGATCTGAGCATCTCAACCGCACTTGTTACACCATCGGCATCTTCGCCGTCAATTCCTATTTTTTTATCGGTATGCGCACCGATGGAAACAAATACGGCGTCATTTTCAGAAAGCAGATTGGCAAGAGAAATATCATTACCGATACTTACATTCATCTTAGTCTTTATACCTGTTGACAGTATGCCGTTTATTTCCTTATCGAGAACTTCCGACGGAAGTCTGTATGTAGGAATTCCGTAACGAAGCATTCCGCCAAGCTGTTTTCTCTGCTCATAAACTGTTACGTCATGTCCCATGATGGCAAGATAATATGCCGCAGAGAGTCCTCCCGGACCTCCTCCCACTATGGCCACTTTTTTGCCTGTGCTGTCCATGATGGCAGGAGTCTTTATGTCTCCTTCATGTTCAACGGCATATCTCTTAAGACCTCTGATATTAATCGGATCGTCTACCATTGTACGACGGCAGTCCGACTCACAAGGATGTTCGCATATAAGACCGCAAGCCGCCGGAAACGGATTGTCTTTTCTTATAAGATTTACCGCATCCTCATATCTTCCCTCATGGATAAGAGAAATATATCCCGGAACATCAACATGTGCCGGACACATTGATATGCAAGGTATGGCTCTGTGATGAGAACCGCCGCATCTGCCCTCATTAACATGTGATTCATACTCATCTCTGAATCCTTTTATGCCTTTAAGAACCATTCTTGCAGCTTCTGAACCTATGGCGCAGTCTGCCGTATAAAAAATAGATTCCGCGGTATGCTCTATTGTGTCTAATGTATTCATGGAAGCCTTACCGTCAAGAACATCGTTGATTAATGATTCAAGCTGTCCGAGTCCGACTCTGCATGGTGTACATTTTCCGCATGACTGTGAATGACACATATGAACAAATGCTTCTGCCAAATCAACAGGGCACAATCCCGGCTGACTTGCTTCAATTCTTCTCTCAAGATCTTTATAGAGAACCTCTATCGTTTCCTGAGCCTGATCTTTCGTGGTTAAAGTTAGTCTACTCATACTTTCTCTCTTTGTGACATATTAATAGAAACAACAAAATTTAATAACAACAACAATTAAATGTATACTATAATGTAGACATTTAAGTAAATTTGGATATTTCATTGAATTTTATCATACAAAAAAAGTATGTTCAAAAAAGTTAGTTTCGGCTAACATAAGAAATATTGTTAAAGTACCAAATCAGACTGTAAAAAAAGCCGTAAAAATGCGTTTATTTTGTGTACAATTTTCTTTAAAAAATACATAACATTTTCAAACTTAATTATTTAAAGTATATATTGAATAATAATTAATATAATATAAATTTCAGTAAATTACGACCTTCAATCCTAATATTATTAATTTTATGCATTCGTCTAAACATATGTCACTTCAATATGCATTATGTTTAGTATTGTATTTAGCAGACCTAATCAGATATCAAAGGACTTTTTAAAAATATTATTTCCTTATATTATATGCCATTATTTACATTATTAGTTTTACTTGTTTTTCTGATAAATAAAATATTATTTACACATTCTATATAATGTATGGATTCATACATTCATTCATTGACACTTCAATGGCGTAATTTTAGAATTAATTTAGAATTTACATGAAATAAGCATAGTAGATTACCGTTGTATAAGGCATATATTTATTTCCGATGTCATACACGTCATCCCGTGATGATGTTTTATCAGTGCCCGCAAACATACAATCGGTAATTATTACGCTTTAAATATAATATATTTGAATTACGACAGCTTTAACATAGAGTTAAATTAAATGCTCTGCATAATATAGGGGACATTATATGAGCTACAATATTAAAAAGCATATTCCGAAGATTCTGGTCGCCGTAATATGTATTGCGATATTATGTGTGACCGTTATTTCATTTCGCTTCACAAATGTTAAAGGCGAAAACACATCATCAGGAGATAATTACGACTTAAAAGAGAATGTAAACACTTCCGCCGATGATGAATTTACGGGCGGAAAAGAATACAAATATTCCGATGAAGACTTAAATGTTACGGTAACTCTTCCGAAAGAAACAGCCGTGCCTTCCGATGCGGTTCTCAGTGTTAAAAGAATTACAAATGACAACAACGGCGAACAGTACTCAGAGCTTGAAAAAAGCGCAAAGGAAGCCGTATCCGGAACATTGGAAAGCGCCGCTTATTATGATATAAGTTTCTATACTTCGGACGGAAGTTACATTGATGTATCCGACAAGGCCAAGGTTTCCTTTGATTACAATGATAAAGTTCCGATTAACGTAACCCCCGACAACACATCAAGCAGAGTCGGAGTGCTGCATTTCACCAACGGAACTTCCGATGCCGTTGATGTGAAAAATCTTGTAACGGATAATGACAAAGTAAACAATAATAACAATAATAACAATAATGTTATATCCAAAACCGATGACAAAGGCGATAAAGTTACTTCTCTTGATTTCAATACCGAAGGCTTTTCAATGTATGCCGTGGTTAACGTCACGGACTATAACTCCATTGAAAGCGGTCCGTATGTCATCGTCAATACGAACCGACAGGGAAATAACGGTACGCTCTATGCTCTTACATCAAGCAAAAGCGGAAGCAACAGACTTTATTATTCCACCAATCTGTCCATGAGTAACGGAATTGTCAATACCACTTCAAGTATTACACTATGGTATTTTTCAAAAGTAGACGGAGTAACAAACGGATACAATATTAAGGCCATTGATTCCGGCGAATATATGAGTCTGTCATCCCGAGCACTTACAACATCGTCGTCTCTTAACAATTCAACAACCATATATGTAAGAAATAACAACACCGGAACATACCCGGGACAGGTGATGCTGTCAACATCTTCCAACAACAACAGGCAGACTTATAATATTAACTTATACGGAGGAGGCGATCAAGGCATATTCGGTTCGTACAATGACAACACCGGCGCCAATGAATACCTTACTCTTGCAAAATATGCGGACGCTAATTTTATTACATATGATTTCGGTCTTTCAGCTTTCAGAACCCAATATCACTTCCCTACCGGCGGTTCATGGTACAGAAAAAACGGTAATACATATATTCAGGATTCATCATCCGAACCGACGCTGAGCTCATCCATAACTTCAATTGCCGACGGAGAGACTCTTTCTTCCGTAAACGGAACAAAAAGCGACAACGGATATTATACATGGGTAAGAAGATCCGGAGATGCTCAAACCGCAACTTTGGCTTCTGCAGGCAAGTCCCCGGGAAAAGACATTCGCTTTGACGGCTGGGAAGCCACAATCAACGGAAAAAGATATGTATTCCCTGAGGGAGCCGAAATAACAAAAAGCGGCACTAATGCCGTTATAACAGATGTAAACGGCAATCGTGTCACTGTTCCCACAGGTACTATCTTAAAAGGAAAGTGGACTCAGATTTCCGACGTTGTCAGGTTCTTCATCGGACGTAACGCAACCATACTCGATACGGTGGGCGATACTCAAAAAAGAGCAAATCCATTGTGGACCGGTCAGATTGCAGTAGGTCATATTTATTATGCCCAAAGCGATTATATAGGCAGCGATACCATAATGTATTCATGGGCAAATGAGGCCATAAGGAGTTCTTTTGCACATTCATTTGACCCAAACAATTTGAGTACGCAAATCGTTATTGATTATGTCACCTCCCAAGCTTCCAAAACCGCTCAGGAAAACCGATACACCCCTGCAGACGGAATCAACGCCACGGAGCTTGATACTTCTTTACTTACATATCTTTACAACCGTGAAGAAAGCATAAATATGGCTCCGGGTTCCACCTCAAACAGACCTCCTGTCAGCAGTCCTAAAACATCCGATAACTTTTCAATAAGATGGTATATCGTAAAGGACGAAGGTGACGATTACCACATTGACGGCGTACTCGTAGCCAAGACAAAGGAATTATCCCTCAGTGAAAACTTCTTCGGAATAGACGAGTCGCAGGTAAATAATATAATGACGCGGGGTACGAATCCTCTCACTACGGATGTTAAAATCAACAGCAATCTTTCTGATTATCTGTCAATCAAAAATTCATCCACCGAGGATTATGACTATCTCGGAAAAACAGACGGTTCGTTGAGTTACAGATGGGTTATTCCCGTTATCAACAATGAGCAATACACATTCATAGAGAAAGAATCCGGAACGGCTCTTTCCGGATATGATGTTACAACCCTTATAACTCATTATTATACGGATGACACCGGCAACAATTTATCGGAGTCAAAGTTCGGACATGAAACCACAAGTGTCGACTCCACGGTTAACTCTACCAACAACCTGAGACAGCACCTGTTAGGCGGTAAATCTTACAGCCTGGTTTATGACAACTTTTACACTCCGGTTAACACAGGTTCGCTTCTGATAAAGAAATATGAATCTGACAGCGATAATAATCCTGTTTCCTCACTTTCAGGTGCCGAGTTTAAACTCTACGGTGATAATTTACCGTCGGCAGGCGGTACTCTTGTATCAACGGTTTCATCCGACAATAACGGATTTGTATTTTTTAATAATCTGCAAAAAAACAAAGACTATTATCTTGTTGAGAGTACCGTTCCCAACGGTTTTGAAAATAACAGTTCGTATTGGAAAGTTACCGTCGATTCAAATGCCAATGTTGCAATTCAGCAATATGACGAATACGGCAATACGGTGGGAGATTCTAAAATCGTATATGAAGATACAACAGTCAACGGAAATACAAAAAAGATAAACCATGTCTATGATATTTTAAATCATCCGGATCAGAACTCCGTGACCCTGACAGCCTCATTTTCGGGTATAACAACATCAGACCTTGATGAAATGGTAAACAAGAGCAAAAATGACAGGGAAAGCGGTTATAAAATAACTTTTCAGTCAAAGCAAAAAGACGAGGATGACAGCCAATACAAGGATTCGAATACGCTGTATCTTGCCGATGCCACAAGATCTGCCGACGGCAGAACCTTTACATGGGTTATCGGGCTTAATTCAGCAGATAAATTGAAAGATTGGAAGGGAATACAGAGCAATTACATAAGTGATAAGTATTCAAATACGGTTGTACTTGTTAAAGAAGACGGAAATTCCTTAAATTCGAATTTTGATCAGAGCAACAATACCGTTTCCTTTAATGCCGTGCTTAAGGAAGATAATCACGATAAGATTTCAATAGTGAACACATATACCAACACATTTAATTTGAGAACGAAGACGGTCGATACGGATAATCCGGAAACTGTTCTCAAAGGCGCGGTATATGACATTTACGGAAGTTATGAAGAGGCTACGGACTCCGGTAAAACCGTTACTTATACGGATCCTAAAACAGGTCAGTCCCGTACGGGATATTATATCGGCTCATCGACTTCCGACAAAGACGGTATAGCGACGTATAACAATCTTACTCTTTCAACTTCCGAGACGGAATATCCTTATATTCTGATAGAAAGAACCGCTCCGGACAAGTTCGGAAATAAAATTATAAAACCGGAAGCAAATTATGATTCTCCCGATAATCAGCGTGTTATTTCGGTGCAGAGAACCACGGACGGATATTCTTCCGGATTCTATAATATGACTATAGAAAATAAACGAACCGTATTCCACCTTGTGGATATAGACTTCGATAAAAAGTGGGAGAAGATGCCTAATCTCGCAACAGCCACATTTACTCTCTATAGAAAGACAGCTTCAGAGAAAATGGCAACGGCGCTTCCGTATAAAATAACATTGGACGGAAATACCGACGAAAATACACAAACACAGGTATATACTCCAAAAATGAAAGATGGTTCGGATGCACCTCAGGCCACTCTTACATATTCGGAAACAGCTCCGTGGCACGCAACATGGTATAATCTCCCTGTATATTCCGATACAGGCGAAGAATACACATATTACATCAAAGAAGATAATCTGAATACTCATTATCCGGACTATTATCAGAATCTTACCGATAAAATCGAGACAATGATTACATTTAACACTCCCGAGGGCAAACCTGAATCTTACATAGCTCTCCCGGCAAATAATGCATATGAACCGGTAAAAAATCTTGTAATCGAAAATAAGTTAAAATTACCTTCCGTACAGCTTCCTTTTACGGGCGGAATAGGCGACAAGGGGTTAATGCTTCTTATAATCGGCGTCTGTGCAATAGCCGGCGGTGTAACAATATTCATATTAAAGACGAGAAAGAAAACCCGTCCTGATAGATATGACGACGAATATGACGACACTGATTTAATGTGATAATATTTTACTGATATATTCGGCAAAAATAAAAAGAGTGGGGTACATAATATGTACCCCACTCTTTTTGTACTTTTCCATGTATTATCCGTTTATTCATCCTCGGAAAATTGCGAATTATAAAGATCGGCATAAAAACCTCCCTTTGCAAGCAATTCATTATGATTGCCCTGCTCTACGATATCCCCCTTATTAAGAACCAATATCTGATCCGCATTTTTAATTGTAGATAATCTGTGAGCTATTACAAAGCTGGTTCTGCCTTTCATAAGATTGTCCATGGCACTTTGTATAATCGCTTCCGTTCTTGTATCAACGCTTGAAGTTGCTTCGTCAAGTATAAGCATTTTCCTGTCTGCAAGGAACGCTCTTGCTATTGTAAGCAGCTGTCTCTCTCCGAGAGAAAGGTTACTTGCGTCTTCATTTAAAACAGTATTATATCCGTCAGGCAGATTCCTTATAAAGTGATCAGCATGGGCTGATTTGGCAGCCTGAATAACCTCTTCATCCGTAGCATTCTCCTTGCCGTATCTGAGGTTTTCCATTATGGTTCCGCCAAACAGCCACGTGTCCTGAAGAACCATACCGAACTCACTTCTTACCTCGGATCTGTCGACTTTGCCGATATCCACTCCGTCTATCTTAATTGAGCCGCTGTTAAGATCATAAAATCTCATAAGTAACTTTACCAATGTAGTCTTACCGGCACCCGTAGGACCTACAATGGCAACCTTGTTGTGAGGTTCTGCCGTAAACGTAAAGTCATTAATAATCGTCTGATTCTCAACATATCCGAAATGAACATGTTCGAACTCAACCTTGCCTTCAATATTTTCAGGAAGTGAAATCGGATTTTCCACAGGCTTCTCCGAAGGTTCGTCAATAAACTTAAATACTCTTTCCGAAGCCGCCGCCATGGTTTGAACCTGAGTCATAACCTGCGACAGCTGCTGGATAGGCTGAGCAAGATTTCTTACATATTGGATAAATGCCTGAATATCACCGATTTTAATTGTTCCGTTTATTGCAAGCATACTTCCGAATATCGCCACCGCAACATATGCTATATTACCTATACCAAATACTATCGGCTGCATGAGTCCGGAAATAAACTGTGACTTCCAAGCCGATGTATACATTATCTTGTTTTCATCTTTGAAGTCATTAATTACATCCTCTTCTTTATTAAACGCCGTAATTACAAGATGTCCGCCGTAATTCTCTTCAACCTGTCCGTTTAAAGATGCAAGGTGCTGTTGCTGTGCAATAAAGTGCTTCTGAGATTTTTTTACTGTAACTGCAATCAGTCCGAATGATAAAGGTATCATGACAACTGCGATTAACGTAAGAAGCGGATTAATCGTAAGCATCATAACCACGACGCCTATAATTGTGGCAATTGATGTGATGACACTTGATATACTCTGGTTTAACGCCTGTCCGAGAGTATCAACATCATTGGTTATGGCAGATAATATGTCGCCGTGCTTGTGACTCTCAAAATAACTCATCGGAAGGTTATTTAACTTAACCGATATGTCTTTACGCATTTTAAATGTAACATTTTGCGCAATATATGCCATAAGAATATTGGCAAAGAAAGAAAACAATGCACCTATTGAATATATTATTAATACGGTAATAAGTATTCTTCCTATTACTTCGAAATTCATTCCGCCGTTGCCCGATATTTTGCCGGAGAGGCCTGAGGCAAGTTCCGACGTTGCATTTCCGAGTATCTTTGGACCTACAACGAAAAACACCGTACTGGCAGCCGATAATGCAAATGAAACAATAATCATTATTCGGTATACGCCCATATACTTAAACAGGCGACCTATTGACTTCCAGAAATTACCTGCCTTTTCACCGGGTCCGTTGTGACCGAATGGTCCGCCGCCGTTTTTCTTCTGTCTGTTTTCAGCCATTATTCAGCCACCTCCTTCCCGTACAGTTCCTCTTTAGATAACTGTGACTCGGCAATTTCTCTGTATGTTTCGCAGTTCTTTAATAATTCTTCATGTGTTCCCATTCCCACGATACTGCCTTCGTCAAGTACAATAATCTGATCGGCGTTAATAATGGTGCCTACTCTTTGTGCAACAATGATAAGTGTGGCATCTTTGACTTCTTTGGAAAGGGTTTCTCTGAGCAGCTTGTCGGTCTTCATATCAAGAGCCGAGAAGCTGTCATCAAATAAAAGTATTTTAGGATGTTTTGCAAGAGCTCTTGCGATTTGAAGTCTCTGATTCTGACCTCCCGATACATTGGTACCGCCCTGGGAAATAGGCGAATCATATTTATCTTCTTTGCTCTCAATAAACTCCTCGGCCTGTGCAATCTTTGCGGCCTTCTCTATATCTTCCATGGTTGCGTCGTCATTTCCGTATGCAATATTAGTTGCAATGGTTCCTGAGAAAAGAATTCTCTTTTGAGGAACATATCCGATTGCTTTTCTTAATGACTTAATGTCAATATCCTTTACATTAATACCGTCTATGGTTATCTCTCCGTCCGTAACATCATATAATCTCGGTATTAATTGTATAAGAGTTGTTTTTCCGCATCCCGTACTTCCTATAATCGCCGTTGTTTTTCCGGGTTCTGCCTTAAAGCTGATATCTTTAAGCACCATATCCCCTTCTGCTCCGTCGTATGCGAAATTGACATTTTTAAATTCGACAACACCCTTTGGATTGTTAAGCTCAACCGCATTGTCAGCATTTTTTATCGATGATTCCGTAGTAATAACTTCATCTATTCTGTCAGCCGCAACCATTGCTCTGGGAACTATAAGCGCAAGCATTGTCAGCATCAGGAATGACATTACTATAAGCATGGAATATGTAATAAACGATGTCATTTGACCTATTTGCAATGTTCCCTCGTCGATTTTATGTCCGCCTACCCATATTATTAATACAGACATTCCAAACATAATAAACATGAGAACAGGCATAAGAAATGACATTATTTTTCCTATAAATAACTGTGTTTTAAACAGATCTTTATTGGACTTTTCAAATCTTACTTCTTCCTTTTTCTCTCTGTTAAACGCTCTTATTACCGGCATACCCGTAAGGATTTCTCTTGATATCCTGTTTACGTTATCAATGAGTTTTTGAACACTTTTAAACTTAGGTACCGCCAATCCCATAAGGATTGCCAATACTCCGAATATCAAAGCTACGGCAAGGCCGATAATCCATCCCATTCCTGATCCGGTCAATATAACCTGCACAATGCCGGCCGCCGCAAGTATCGGAGAATAGAGGGCAATTCTCAGTACAAGTGTCGTGGACTGCTGAATCTGCTGAATATCGTTGGTAGTTCTTGTTATAAGTGATGCCGTTGAGAATTTCTCAATCTCAGAATTTGAGAACTTCATGACATTTTCATACGTCTGCTCTCTTAAGTCTCTTCCGATAGCCGCACCTACTTTGGCAGCCAACAAAGCATTAATAATCATTGCAACAGCCATTATTGCAGCGATAACAATCATTATTCCGCCGTTGGTCCATAAAAATCTCTGCTGAACGGCGTCAACGTCGACACCTGCCATTTTATCCATTTTCTTTGCATATGCTATTCCCATTGAATTTTTAATCGTAGCTCCGATTTCGTCCAATTTGGAATTAAGCTCGTTCTTCATGGATATGAGATTGTCGGAATTCATTCTTCCCGCTTGTACCATATTAATGATGATCGGTCTCAAGTCTGCCGGGAATTCTTTTATTCCCAGCATTTCCGGAGTTATCTTTGTCTGACTGTCACCCTGATTCATCATTTTCTCAAATGTGCTTTCGTCTACACTTGAAAGCTGATTATTCATAATCAGGGCACCTGACAATTTATCGTCCAAATTATCAAGTTCCTTTTTACTTAAACTCTTAAGTTCATAAATATCTCCGTTTTCCGTATATGAATTATCCCACAGTTGCTTTTCTTCATCATCCATAAACAACTGAGCATATTCGTATTCTTCTTTTGTTATTTTTTCCGGAGCGACATGTTCTATTCCGCTGTTTTGTATACCCGTATCTATCATTTTAGATGTATAACCCGGCAGTGTAATATCGCACAGTGCTTCAACAATAAGGAAAATAATAATAAGAATAACGGAGCCCTTGTACCTTCCTAAGGCATTCATCCATCTTTTCATATTTAACCTCTTAAATTATTGCTTTTTATCGTCATTTGTAATTTTTATTACCGAATCTATCTCCTGTTTCTCCAGCACATCGGCCAAAGCGTTTATTTCATCCGTTAAATGCTTTGCCCGTTCCGTTCCGTATTCACTGTATACTCTATTCCAATAACTCTTCATTAATAATTCAAATTTTTTTACACTTTCATACCCCTGCTCCGTAAGCTCAACATACTTTTTTCTTGCATCGTTTGTATCTGCCGTTCTTTTAATATATCCCACGGATTCAAGGTTCTTCAGCGATCTGGAAATGGCTGTAGGAAGTATTCCGCCATGAACTCTTTTTCTCAGCTCACTTACACTTACGGGTTCGGCATCCGAAAAATGCTGATATTCCCATCCGCTGATACAGTGATATATGGTCATGAGAATATATACATCCGTTGATGTAATATCAGAGAATACGGCATAAATTTTTTTATGATTCGGCTGCAGTCTCGTAAATGCTTTTAACAGCCCTATGTGTCTGTCAAAATCGTTCATAATGTCCTCCTTTCCGAAAATATATAACATAGTTACTTAACACTGTTAATTAACTATGTTATATTATCACCCGGCAACTTTAAAGTAAAGTAAAATATAATTAAATATTGCCTAAAATAAAAACATGTGCAACGCCTAATATCGGCTTAATCTGATTCATTTCGTGATACAGACAATACCAAAGGCATTTCACATGTTTGTTATTAATTATTATTTAAATTCATTGTTTATTCTGATTCGCGCAGCAATACATTTATGTATGCAGCCTCGGAAGAAAGATCGAAAAGTCGGACAAATTCAGTATTCTTTAATTTAACGAAACTTCCGTACTCATCGTTTATTTCCGCTTTTGAGGATGCAAGATATACGGTTACGTTTTCCTCATTGCATCTCTTAATAAATTTTGAAATATCTGTCCCGTTCCCTTCCGAACAAAATGTCCCTGCGTGATAACCGTATATCAATACTGCTCTTATACCGGATATATTTATACAGTCGTAATTAAATCCCGGTACCTGTTTAATGTATAATACATTACCGTTGAGTTTTCTTTCTCTTTTAAATACTTTTTCAAGAATTTCATCGGAAACATTTGGATTGCATGTGTTGACATGATCACTGTTCAATTCCAGATAATAATTCTCGTACCCGAAATATGCATTATCCATCCATTGCATGGAATTATCCCCGTCGAGAAACATAACATTGGATTTATCAAGATAAAAGAATCCGAATTCTTCATCCCCGTAAGACCCGTATGCATCGTTTGCGGAGTCCGCCTCTGTCAGCTCCTCTCCTCTGTGTATAACCGATCCGTAGATATCTCCGCCGTCGACAACAAATACATCCTTAAGTAATTCCCTCGTATATTCGTCATCCGAATTTTTATTGCATATAAAAGTATCAATAATACCCACGGCAGAAGCAAAGTTATATACGGCATCGGATCCCGGCATGTCGGGAGGTAACATTGCACCCACAATCACAAGCGGAATATTCAATCGCCCTTTTAATACACTGCCGAGTAAAGAAGACGTGTAAGGCATTGTATCAGAACCGTGCGTAAGTATTATTCCGTTATATTCGGATTGGTTGATATCCGCAACCACATCCAATAAATCATTTAAATAAGATATTGTGGAATTTTCACTTAATATCGAAAACTTTTCTTTAATGTCAAATCTGTCCGTAATATCCGTTTCAGAATTATTGTTCTTATGTGATGAATTATTTGCGGTCTTTAATTCTTTATCATAAAATTCCCGGTACATTTCAATCACGGTATATTTTGAATCGCTGCCGATGTCTATACTGCCGTCTTTTACACAACTTCCGACAGTTCCTCCCGTAAGTATAACCAAAATATCTTTCATATATTATTCTCCGACTTATTATATTTAAATCATATTATAAATAAAATCACCCTGTAAAATCCTTAATGATAACATTCATTTACCGGTTATCCCGAAAAAATATCATATGGAATTACAGGGTGATTTTCTAAATCCGTGTAATATACATTATGTAAGGCGTTATGCCTTTTCTTCTATTGCAGGACGTCTTTCGACCTGCTCTTTTTCGAATTTCGGAAGCTTGTATTTATCGGAATAAAATGCAACGTCTCTTTGGAACTCTTCCGAATTGGATTTCTTCACCGTCTCTATATATTCATGCATGTCGAGTGAAAGGTCACCCTTGGCAACTTCTATGGTTGCGATGGCAATATTGGAACAGTGAGCTGCAACTCTTTCAAGATAAATGCTCAGATCCGAGAGAATAAAACTTGTAACCATGGTGCATTTACCTGTAGTAAGGTACTTAACACGTCTGTCACGAAGCTTAATACTGAGGCTCTTGATAACTTCTTCAAGAGGTTCAACCCTCTTGGCAACCATAACGTCACCCGTAACAAGCCCGTTATGAGTTGTTTCAAGTATATCCTTGATTGCATCTTCAAGGACATGCATATCAGATGTTATCTCAGGAGTGAAAAATTCCTTCTTTTCATGAATTTCTTTGGCCGAAAACATCGTGTTTTCCGCATGATCGGCAATACGCTCAAGGTCGGCGATCATACGAAGCATTACGCCTACCTTGTCTGCCTGCTTATTACTCAATTCCCTTGTACTTATCTTAAGTAAGAAAGTTCCGAGTTTATCTTCATATTTATCAACCTGTGATTCCATAATCGTAACACGGTTTGCTTTTTCCTCATTATAATCATGCAAAAGAGAAAGTGCTATATTCATACTCTCTTTAGCCGTTTCACTCATTTTTACGGTAACTTCATAAGCCTGATCTACAGCCGCCGAAGGCTGATTGAGGAAAATATCGTTGATTTTTGAAAGATTGTGAGCCAATTCCTCATCCGCCTCTTCTTCAACGGTTGCTTTTCCGCGCACGGTTTTACATGCAAGTTTAACAAGAAGCTTTCTGTTCGGAAGAAGAATAGCCGTTGTAAGCAAGTTAAAGAATGTATGGAATATGGCAATACCCATAGGGGTCGCCGCATCTCCGAGGAATGCAAACGGATGAAAGGCATTAATTGTATAGAATCCCGCCATAAATATAACCGTACCTATAACATTAAAGTACAGATGTATAAATGCGGCTCGCTTGGCATTTTTGGATGTTCCTATACTTGATATAAGAGCCGTAACGCAGGTACCTATGTTCTGACCCATAATAATAGGAAGAACCGATGAATACGGTATTGTACCCGTAAGAATCAATGCCTGCAAAATACCTACCGAAGCAGAGGAACTTTGAATTGCCGCCGTAATAACGGTACCGGCAATAACTCCGAGTATAGGATTGGAGAACATCAATAACAGGTTTGTAAAGTTTGGATCATTCGCCAACGGCTTAACGGCGGCGGACATGAAATCCATACCTATCAGAAGCAAACCTAAACCGAAAAGGACTTTACCTACCGTATGCAATTTTTCTTTTTTTAAGAATATAAGCAGTATTACTCCCACCATAGCCATAATAGGGGCGAAGGTGGAAGGCTTAAATGCCGTAATAAAAGGATTATCCCCGCTTAAGCCCGTCAAACTCAAAATCCATGACGTAACGGTAGTACCTACGTTGGCACCCATAATAACGCCTGCCGCCTGCTCGAGATTAAGCGTAGCTGAGTTAACAAAACCTACTACCATAACGGTTGTAGCGGATGAAGACTGAATTACCGCCGTAATACCAAGGCCGAGAAGAACTGCCATGAAAGGATTTGACGTCATCTTTTCCATAGCACCGACAACCTTACCTCCGCCCGATTGGAGACCTTCTCCCATGAGATGCATGCCGTAAAGGAACATGGCAAGCCCTCCCAGCATCGATATCCATCCAAAAATGTCCATGAAATACCTCTTTTTTAAGATTATTAAGACGCAATTAAAAACAACTTTTTAAGTTTATATTATTTATTTAAAAAATACTATTTATTTAATAAGTTAATACTCATAAATAATTTATAAAATTAAAAAGTTGTTATTTTTTATATTATGTTAAATATGCATTAATACGGTTGTATGTTTTATTATACATATGTAAACCGGACAAATTAATTTCAAAAAATCATTTATCCGGCAAAGCTCATATTAAATCTTTACACCGGGCATATTATTTTTTCATTTCTTTAATTTTTTCACTTGTCTTTTCAAGTATCTTTTCGGTCTTCTCCTTTACCTCTTCTACTCCCTTCTCGGCTGCGTTTTTGGCTTTTTTAAGACCGCTTGAAGTTGCTTCTTTTGCAGCCTCAAATCCCTTTGCCGTAGCGTCTGCCGCTGCCTCTAAACCGTCCTTTGCAGCCTCTTTTGCTATCCCTAAGCCTATTTCCGCTTTTTCTTTAAGTCCTGACATAAAACCGCCTCCCAAAATATATTTATTAAATCTTTTTTTAATTTTACTGCTTTCATATGTTTTTTTCAAACTATAATATGTTAAACTATTTATAGTTGTGCAGGTAAAAAACTGTAATTAGACTAAGGAGATTTTTATGAGTACTAATGAACAAAATATTCAGGATCAAATAGCAAAAAATAACTCTGCATTTCAGATAGATGACGCATATACTCTTAAACGGGACGGTAAAGATGTCACATATGTTTCGGGATTCCTTTTAAAAGGAACATTTAAGCAGGGCGAAGGTATCTGTATGTATTCCGGAGAGCAATTACAGCTCACATGCCGCATTCTTTCACTCGAAAAAATCGGTCGTGACGATTTAAAAGAAATTACATATGCGGAAAACGGCGGCAACGAGAACGCATATGGTATTATCGTGGATAATCCCAATGTTTCACTGTTTAAAAAAGGAAATATTATCTGTTCATTGGACAACGGACATAACAAGATCAACAAGGACAAATTATCCGATTCAAGACTGGGTGAACTCAGAGCAATGCTTGATTCAGATATAACGCAGGAAAAAGCCGATGCGTTGTCAATTCAGGAATTATCGTTTTTGATCAAATGCATAAGAAATGAAAAAATCAAGGATGAGAACAAAGAAGATCTTTTAAAGAAAACCATTATTTCAAAAATCAATAATGCCGATGAGTTGTTTATTACCATCGATCTTAACACAAATACTCCGTTTCTTAATAACGGCACGGTTGATGTTTATTCTATTAAATCATATGCCGATGATGCCGTTGATTACTATGGCAAGCAATTCAGAAAATTATCGGTTCGCCAAATGAACAACAAGACGGATCAACTTCCTCTGTTTGTCTATCTTGCTCTGCTCGGCGTTAAAAGCGTAACCATAGATAACGGTCAGCAGCATATTCAGCTTGACGTAAATGATTTTATCAGCGAAAAACAGTTGGCCGAATCCATACTTCAAAAATCAGATGAACACCCTGATTTCTTTAATCCTGAGTTCAGATATGCCATGAATATCTGCTTATCTGAATTAAGATGGCCCGTTGATTATCCTAACAGAAATGAAAATTGCGAAGTCAAGGATAAGGCCATGTGGAGCGCATTTAAAAATTCCAAGCTCCTTGTACCTATTAAACAGGTGGTTGAAGAAGTTAACGGAGAAAAAATACGAGCTGTTCCGGACGGAAATATTTCAATACCTCATGTTAACAACGGTAACGGTGATACATTGATTGCCATTTTTACCGACCTTGATGAATTCCAGAAAATGTATCCGGTCGATGAATGGGGCGTAATTCTAGTAGACGGTGAAAAAACTCTTTCACTTGATGACTCAGTAGGTCTTGTAATAAATCCTCTTACGGAAAATCTTGTTATTACAAAGGAAAGACTCCCTCAATACAGAGAAAATATATTAAACGGTCTTTCTCCTAATGCCGTTAATAAAAATAATCAAAAAAAATAATAATTTAAGGCAATATACTTATATTGAGTATAACCGCATATGAGAGCGATATAAACGGACCGAGAGCCGTCTTTGTATCGCTCTTTTTTATAATATGAACCGGCAGCCACATAATCATGGATAACATAATTACATAAATAATATTTGTCTCCGCATTTACGGCAATAACCGTATATAGCTTTATGTCTCCCATACCTATGGTTTTACCGGTTAGTACCCTTGCCGTAAAAAACAATATTAAAACAAACAAAACAGATAATACTGCCGAAAATGTATGAGAATACAAATAATTAAATATATAAGAAATAAAAATACCGACAGTCTCGCCATGTAAATATCCCATACATTCACTTTTTAGGAATATCATATTTTCTGCGGAGTATAGTATCGGATAAATAATAAATAAAAATAATATATGTAATAACCTTTTATTTTGAATTATATATCTGAGTGAATCCTCTATCGAAATCAAAAAAAGTATGAAAATAACTGCAGAGTAAAAAAAATAATTTAGAATAGAATCACCTCTGAAAATGTATTAAAGTATGATGTTTCATATAAGCATTGTGAAAATATGCATCACAAAAAGTTCAAATGCAACAGCACAGTCGAAGCTGCGAAGTAAAAACACGCGTATTCATAAACGGGATTTAAAAGCCGTCTTTGGCGTTTATACCATTATAATATATAAAGATAAATTCTCATATTTTTATAAACAAAAAGGAGATGCCGGATGCATCTCCTCAAGACGATATTAAGTTGTAAATCTAATTTTTAACGGCTTATGCTTCCTCTTCGTCAGCAAAATCTGTCTCTTCGTCAAAATCGTCATCATCGTAATCGTCGTCATCGTACTCATCAAGATAATCCGGCTTTGTAAGCTTATAGATTAAGAAGCAGATTCCTCCGATAATTGTAAGAGCGCCGACAAATGCCAAAAACTTACCGAACTTACTTCCCTTTTTCACAACCTTATCCTCCTTAACTATGATATATTAGAAGTATATCACATCTCCATGTTACTTTCTATATTTTCTTGCCATTTAATGACATAATGTTAAGTCATTCCAAAACATTCAACTTAATGAAGCTTGTAAGCATTTTTTTCTGACCGCCTTCATCAAATTCCACGGTAACGAGCCAATCGTTAGACATAGGTTTAATATCTGTTACGACACCATGACCGAATCTGTCATTTGACACTCGTTGTCCGATAACATAAGGTGCTTCCCCGACTGAAAATTTTTCCGTTGTTGCAGCCTTATTATTACTTTGAGAGGATTCAGTGTCGTTTGTTTTTAATACATTTCCTGTTTTCACCGCCCCGCTTAAAGAATCTGATCCGTTCAAAGGCTTGCCGGGAATATTCCTTTTTATGTTACCGTCTGCCGGAAACGCTCTGCCGAATGTAGGTCGTCTGTCTCTTTCGGTCTTTCTCGGAATATTTACTCTGCTGCTGTACTTACCGACGGTATTTTGCGGTATAGCAACACTTCCCGATTTAAGCCTTAAAGGTTTTTTATCAAGAGAAGTTGACGTTGCCCTCGGCTCATATTCTTTTGTAAAGACTGTTTCCCTTTTTGAATTGAGTCCCGATAGATTATCGGTCTCAAGTAAATGCTGAGGTATTTCTCTTACAAATCTTGAAGGTACGGCAGATCTTCTCTCGCCGTGAACCATTCTTTCAGCCGCAAATGTAAGGTAGAGCATTTTCTCGGCTCGTGTCATGCCTACATAGCACAGACGGCGCTCCTCTTCCAATTCTTCATCATCATCCGCGGATATATAACTTGGGAATAATCCTTCTTCCATTCCCGCCATAAATACAATCGGAAATTCCAAACCCTTGGCGGAATGCAAAGTCATCATAACAACCCTGTTCGGATCCGTGTCATTTTCACCGACATCCGCAATCAGAGAAACTTCTTCCAAAAATCCGTCAAGACTTATCGGTAAATCACTTAATGCCTCTCCCGTTGCAGGGTCATATGATTCCTCTTTATCATCCGACTCATATGCGATTATCTTATTTATAAGTTCATCAATATTGGCTCTTCGGTCCGCCAGTTCTTCAGGCGAATCATTTTCTCCCAGGTAGTCTATATATCCCGTTTTTTCCAATATCTCATTGGCAAGTTCTTCAATGGTACCGTCACCGGCTGTTTCTTTGAACTCTGCGATCATATCCGTAAATTTATGAATTTTTTTAGCGGTTGCGGGAGTAATCTCGTGATTATTTTCACAGTCGGTTAATGCTTCCCAAAATGTTATGCCGTATATATCGGAATAATTTTGAATTCTCTCTACGGTGGTCTGTCCTATTCCGCGCTTCGGTACATTTATTATTCTTTTGATTGCCTGAGCGTCTGATTCATTCGCAACCGCTTTCAGATATGACAACACATCCTTAATTTCCCGCCTTGCATAGAAGTTAACTCCGCCGTACATTCTGTAGGGTATGTTATTGTATACCAATTTTTCTTCTATTGTTCTGGATTGAGCATTCGTTCTGTACAGAATTGCAATATCGCTGTATTCCCATCCGTCGTGAACAAGATATTCTATCTTTCCGGCAATTCCCTGCGCTTCGTCATATGCGGAATTATACATAAGAAATTTAACTTTTTCACCCTGTTCATTTCCCGTATAAAGAGTTTTATCCTTTCTGTTACAATTATTCTTCACTACGGCATTGGCCGCATCAAGGATTGTTTTCGTCGATCTGTAATTCTCTTCCAGCTTAATAACCTTTGTATTTTTAAATTCATCCTCAAAACTCAGTATATTTTCAATATTTGCTCCTCTGAACTTATATATTGACTGGTCGTCGTCACCTACAACACAGAGATTGTTCCATTTTGACGCAAGCAGACTTACCAACTCAAATTGAGATGTATTGGTATCCTGGTACTCATCTACCATCATATATTTAAATCTGTTTGCAAACGTTTCCAATACATCCGGATTGGATTTGAGCAAATTAACCGTATGAAATATCAGATCGTCAAAATCCATCGCATTGTTTTTCTTAAGCGCAGCCTGATAATCAGCATAGAGATTGGCATAATTTTCTTCTCTCATTCCCCTTGCGCCGGTTAACATCTGTCTCGGATCGATCATCCTGTCCTTGGCCCCTGATATTACATTTAATACCACCCGTTCTTTATATGATTTTGTATCAAGATTTCTTGCCTTAATTGCCTCACGCATAACACTTTTCGCGTCATCCGTATCATATATTGCAAAATCACCGGTAAATCCGATCCTGTCCGCAAATCTTCTGAGAATCCTGACACACATTGAATGAAACGTACTGACCCACACCCTGTTGCCCCCGTCGACAACATCATTTACTCTGTCACGCATTTCTTTCGCCGCTTTATTCGTAAATGTTATTGCAAGTATGTTATACGGGTCTGTTCCGTGTTCAATAAGATAGGCGATTCTGTATGTCAGAACCCTTGTCTTACCGGATCCGGCACCTGCAATAATTAACAGAGGTCCCTCCGTGGTGATTACCGCTTCTCTTTGATTATTATTAAGATCATTTAAATTAATCATTATATATCCTTATCCGTATTCCGAAATTATAAAATTTATATCTAAAATAATTCATTTGTATAACACATTTGTTCTATATTATAGTATACATTAATATCAACATAAAATAAACACACCCGGTAATATTATGAAAATTACATGTGGTTTTTAATAACTACATAATATAATATTTGAAACCTTGAATTGATTTATGGATATATATAATGTACAAAACAGAAACATTCACTTACGTACGGAGACGAATTATGTCCGAATATAAACATTACGATAATATTAAAGATATTATATCTAACGAGATAGAAGCTCTCAAAAATATAAAAACCATAGCTCCGGATGATCCTCCGGACATTTATCTTTATATGGATCAGGTAACGGCATTTCTTCGAGATCATCTTATGAACAACAACGTTCATGACGACGATAAACTTCTTACAAAAACAATGATTAACAACTATACGAAGAAAAAGCTGCTTCCTCCGCCCGTTAAGAAAAAATATTCCAAACAGCATTTATATTTTCTGACTCTTATATATTACTATAAGAACTTTTTAACGATAGACGAGATACACGATCTTCTTGAGCCCATTACCGAAAAATATTCCGAAAACGATTCCGTCGCCATGGAATATACATATCGCTGCTACTCCAAAATCCATAAAATGTGCAGTGATCAACAGGAAGGCATAATGGCCGACATTAAAGATGATTTAACTACAGTCAGAAAAATGATAGAAGATGCAAAACAGGAAGGAGAAATCGACTTCTCTGATGAAATCGAAGATTACCTTGAATTGTTTTTACTTATAACGGTTATTTCAAACGATATCTATTACAAGAAGGTTCTTATTGAGAATTTAATAGGCAATTACGCCCAGCTTAATAAAGATAAAAAAAATAAAGAAAAGGATAAGTAAATATTTTCAGTCATGTTCCGGGCGTGAAAATCATATAAAAAGACGAAGTAATATCTGTACGGAAATTACTTCGTCTCATTTATTTATTATTTAACCGGAAATTAATATTTTTCCCTGATTTCCTCCGGCAAATTGTCAAGAACCTTTCTGTAACCGTTATCTCCGTAATTAAGGCATCTGTTGACCCTGCTTATTGTTGCGGTGGAAGCATGTGTTACTTTTGCAATATCCTGATATGTTTTATTTTTATAAAGCATCAGTGCAACCTGCAGCCTTTGAATAATTGAATATAATTCATTAATTGTACATATATCTTTCAGGAACTCCTCGCATGTCTCTTTGTCGTTAATGGAGATGATTGCATCGCAAATCAAACCCATTTGACTGTCCAGATCCTTATAATTCATGGTTCTCTCCTATCCATAGCAATTATACTTTGTCATGTGGCAGCATTAGTTTAACACACTAAAGTCAAAAAGTAAATTGACGCAATTAAAGTTTTAGTTGTATTTTTAATCAATGTTATATTATGGTATAGTATTAAAGTTAAAAATAAATTATAAAAATCAGGTGGTACATTATGACTTCTAAGAACAGATTATTTGCAATTGACATAATTGTCACTGTAGCAATGTCACTGTTGTTCTCATTTATTGTGCAGGGTCCTAATGCCGGAATTAATATAATCATACCGGTAATCGGTTTGGTATGTATGTCTATTATATTTTTTAAATATAATTTCCGGCAGATTCCCCTGTTCATTGCATTGATCACATATCTCAGTATCTCGCCGTTTTATATTTACCACAGCGAATATGCATTATACAGTTCAATGCTCGTTCCGGGACTTATGCTGGCAATACTTCTTACGTATAGAAGAAAGTACATTGCATATTTCGTACCCGGACTGGTACTCGGAGCAACAGCTCTAATAAACTGTTCTTCTCCGTTTACCGTCATTTATTTTGTTGCTTATACCGTATTTATGCTTATATACCTTTGTATAGACAGCGGATTTGCGATTCTGAAGCTGTTATCCAACCTCGGAACAGGTATTTGCATTGCGCTTATTATTTCTGCCGCCTCCGGCGGAAATGCGTTTTTATCATATCAGACATATATTTCATCTCTGCCTTACGGACAAAGCGAAGTACTTCCGTTGGATCTGTTCGCAAGATTTATTATACCTGATGTGTTTGCGGGATACGGCGGATTTACCGTATTTCTGGGATTGATTTTTCCTGTTTTTATAATGTATCTTATATACATTATAGTATTACAGAAATATTCATATATGCCCTATAAAGCCCGATACTACAAAAAGTTTTTGACGGCTGTTGCGATCTGTGCCGCTTTACTCGGTATATTTTCATGGATTGCATTCGGAATAAGCGGCTTGGAAATCTTCGGATTTTTGACAAAGCTTACAATTATGACCGTTATTCCTCTTGTTGGCGTATTTATAATATTATTCCCGAGAACAAGAGTAGATGATTTTGACACCGGCAGGTATAATTTTTCCGTTGCCGTTGCCGTTACATCGGTTATTCTTGTGGTTATATCCACATGGGTAAAGGCTCCGTTCAGTTTAATATATGCACCTCTTATGACCATAATATTCGGAATAACGATTAATAAACTGTCGTTAGGCGTTAAGAACCGTTCAGTCGGAACCGTACTTACGATTATATTACTTGCGGTTGCCGCACTCGGAATATTCAATAATATTTCCATAGGTTTGGCATTCAGATAAAAAAAGCTTAGGCTTCAATTATCCAAAGGATATTGCAGCCTAAGCTTTTTTATTTTAATCAAAATGTTATAACTTGATTTCCTCAACAAATGTCCAGGTAAGTCCGTTGTCCTTGGATTTATATACCGCAGAAGTGCCATTATGGTAATTTGAACCCGAAGGCTGAGAAAGATATACAATCATATTTCCGTTTTCATCTACCTTTGGAACGGAAGCGATTTTAAATATGTCAAACCAGCTTTTACCGTTTGCACTCTCATCAAGTGTTCCCGCGGGAAAAGTTACAATATTAAATGTCCTTCCGCCGTCTCTTGTCATATAGAGATTATTTCCGTTATCTGTTTTATATGCAATAAAACCCGTATTTACATCAATAAATTTCGCTCCGACGAGCATTTCGGTCCCCGGTCCGCTTCCTACGTTTGTCCATGTTTTGCAGCCGTCCGTGGTTTTATATATTTTTGTATATTCCGAATTATTATTGATTCCGTATCCTACAACAATAACTCCGTCGCTCTCATCGAACATGTCAATATGATAAGAATCTATATCATATATTGAATCTATCTCTCCGGTCTCCCATGTAGATCCGTAATCGGCAGAATAAATAACCGAAAAAGGCACTCTCTC
Source organism: Howardella ureilytica (assembly GCF_054657495.1). Classification (NCBI taxonomy): domain Bacteria; kingdom Bacillati; phylum Bacillota; class Clostridia; order Eubacteriales; genus Howardella; species Howardella ureilytica. The sequence goes on from NZ_BAAHYP010000001.1 coordinate 200,650, forward strand.
TCCGTTAACGGTTTCTCCTCCGTACAAGAAAGCCGCTATATTGTCATTTAATACATAACTTCCCCTTAGAAGAGTATCATAATTATCACCTGTTAACGGTAAGTTTCTGATATCAATTGGAACCTGAGAATATGACTCTCCTCCGTCAAAAGATACAGAAAGATTATTATCGCTTATTTGGTATTTTATTATTGACTGCTCATTGTCATTATCGTCCAATAATGCATTTTGAGCCCCGTTATCCGAATTATCCGCAATATTTACCGGATAAACAACATATCCCTTACCCGAATCTTTTACGGCAAACGATCCGGTCCAAGAACATTTTATGGTTCCTCCGCTTATGTAGCCTCCCCAATCATTAAAATATTGGGTGGAACTGTCTACAAGCTGTGCCGAAAATGTCATATTGACTGCACCGTTTTTGTTATCAGCGTCGGTAACGGATTCTACTTTTATATTTTTAAGTCTTTCGCTCTGCGGTGTAAACATCTCCTTATATTGACCTAAATATCCGTTAATCCAAATATTCGCCAACTGTACATTGCTCAAATTACTTCCGTCATCATATAATTTTGCTTCATAATTATATCTTGATGAATTGGAATATTCTGCCTGGGAACGCTTTGAAAATATTGTAAATACAATAAATAAAACCACCAAAGCAACAATGACAATAAGAATTATCCAACCTGCTTTCTGCCTTTTTTTCTTTTTTTTCTCCGGAGATACGATGTCATCTCCGATTACCTTTCCGTTAATCTCTTCATCGCCCATAATTACTCCCGTACAATAATTCCCGCTCTATGTTACCGTAGTACTTATATTTGAATAGAAATCTGTAATCAAGTATACTCTTCGCTCCTACGACCGCAACTACAATAGGATGTACGACTACCGTAATTTTTTGAATGTTTTCACCGAGAATAAGAGGTGTAACATATGCCGCAATCATCATTACAAATGTGAAGAAAGCATTTCCTCTGTTATACTTGCTTTTATTAATGGTCCTGTGGGCCTTATTAAATCTTTTAATTCTTCTGTGCTCACCTATCGCCTTAAACGATAATGTCAAAACAAGCAAAGCTATGACATTATATATGCCGATTCTGAATATTAATAAAGCAGATGCATCAAATATACATTTTGAAATAACATCATATGAAAACTTCCCGAGAAAAGTATCCTTATAATCAACTCTAAAAACTTTTATTAATGTCTCATCGTTATTCGTAATATTGTATATTTTTGTATAGACATAGCTTTCGCCCAATGTAATCATAAAGAACCACGTAATAACACATACCGTGTTCCTATAATCCTCCAATCCCGGTCTGAATTCGACAAACAGCAGAGTGGGAATAACAACGGCCGAAACAATAAACAGCCATCTTTTCCCAAGATCCAAAGCAATCTTACACAGTCCTGCCAAAAACATCCTGAATCCGTCGTTTTTCTTAGGATTAACCCCTGATGACCATTTATTTTTATATTTTATGACTCTGTATTTAAAAGCAGCAAATACTCTCGCATATAAGTGATCTTTCATATTCGCTACCTCACTGATTATTATTCTTCTTATATTCCGAAATGCCTCCGTCGACGCATGTAATCAACCCGACCGAAAACAATTCCGCAATACGGTTACATTCATTTATATCGTCGGAAGCAAATATATATACATTAAATTCACCCACAACATCCGTGAGCTTCTCCATATATTCGTCCGGAGCAAACGGCACTCCCCATAAATTTATATAAGATTTGACGGTCATAAATGTGACCGTATGCAATAACTTAAGCTCTTCTTCCGACAGATCCTTAATGCGAATATCGGACTTTTCCCTTATATGAGGAACGTTTTCCAACGCCGCTTCGAGATTATACTCTGCTCCGTTTATCCTTGAAAGGGAATAAAGAAATTCGCCGACGGTAAAGTCCGAAGGCAGGTCGTTACGGGACGAGATATTGTAAATCGTTGCATCTGTCCACGTCGTAACTTCACCCTCCTCGGGTTTTCTGTAATTACTTAAGCAATCAAAAAATATTTTAATATCTTTCTTATTCTTCATATACAGCACATATATTTCACCTTCATTGAATCTATATGTACAGTCTTTCAATATATATCCGTTTATTCCCTTAACTGAAATGTGATTAAGTTGAAGCATATTCTCTCACTTTTAATTATTCTTCATCAGCTTTCTTGCCGGTAGTTTTCCAAATTAAATAAGAACTTATAAAAGGATCTATTTTTCCGTCAAGAACGCTTTGGGCGTTACCGATTTCTTTATTGGTTCTGTGATCTTTAACCATTGTATACGGCTGAAGAACATAACTTCGAATCTGATTTCCGAAATTAATGTCCTTAACATCACCCTTTATATCCGCTGCTTTCTCGGCATTTTCCTCTTTCTGCATAAGATAAAGTTTTGAACGAAGCATTGCCATTGCCTTATCTTTATTTTGATGCTGAGAACGCTCATTTTGACATTGGACAACAATTCCCGTAGGCAAATGCGTTATTCTGACGGCAGATGATGTTTTGTTTATGTGCTGTCCGCCCGCACCCGATGCTCTGTATAAATCTATCCTTAAATCATCCTTGTCGATATCTATGTCAATATCCTCATCAATGTCCGGCATTACGTCACAGGAAACAAAAGACGTCTGTCTCTTTCCGGCAGCATTGAAAGGGGAAATTCTGACAAGTCTGTGTACACCGTGTTCCGATTTTAATAATCCGTATGCATTTTCTCCGTGCACTTCAAATGTAACGGCCTTAATTCCGGCTTCGTCTCCGTCAAGGTAATCTATTGTCTCAAATTCCAAGCCTCTCTTTTCAGCCCATCTCATATACATTCTGTATAACATGGAACACCAGTCGCAGGCCTCCGTACCTCCGGCTCCGGCATGAAGAGTGACGATAGCGTCATTACTGTCATATTCATCCGACAGAAGTGTCGCAAGTCTTAATGTCTCCAATTTCTCTGTAAATGCTTCAAATTCCGACTCAATCTCCGGAATAAGGCTTGTGTCTCCTTCATCCTCTGCCATTTCAATAAGAAGTGATATTTCCTCTTTTCCGGATTCCAAAGCCTTAAAGCCTTCAAGTTCATCCTTCATAGCCTTTAATTTTGACATTGTCTTTTTGGATTTATCAACATCATCCCAAAAAGAAGGTTCTTCCATCAGCTTTTCGGTTTCTTCTATTCTCTGTTTAATACTTTCCAAATCAAGAGATTTCTCAATCTGAGCCATGGGCTTTTCGCTTGCCGCAAGCTCCTGCTTTATACGGTCTAACTCTACCACTTTAATTACCTTTCTGTGTATTTTTCTCTTATACCAATTCTTTTTCTTTGTTAACTCTTACCGGAGTATGACCCGATACCGTGTTTTCTTTTCTTGCAGCAGCCATTTTGTTTGCTTCGTTCAATTCAACTTCCTTTTTAGGTCTCACTGAAGAAATAATATGGACTACTTCAATCTGGATTTCCTTAAGCATATCGTCAAATATGTCATAGCCTATGTTTTTGTATTCTACTACCGGATCTCTTTGTGCAAATGCCTGGAGTCCGATTCCCTGCTTTAACTGATCCATGTCATCAATATGCTGATTCCATTTATCATCTATCGCTCTGAGAATAATAACTCTTTCGATATCCTTAAACTGTTCCTCATTTTCAAATTCCGCAGCCTTGGACTCATATGTCTTAATTGCCTCATCGAACAATTTCTTTTTAAGTTTATCCTTTGTATCGATATCTGCTGAATATGCAATTCTATCCAACGGAATAATAGGAAGTAAATGCTCATTTAATAATGTATAGTCCCAATCAGCCGCTGCCTGTTTGTCTTTTATGATGTTGTCGATGTAATAATCAATAGTTGTCTTATACATTTCAACAACAGAATCGTGCATATCCTCTCCGTCCAATACTCTGTTCCTGTCATTATATATGATTTCTCTCTGTTCATTCATAACGGAATCATACTTAAGGAGGTTGCTTCTTATACCGTAGTTATTGGTCTCAATCTTTTTCTGAGCTCTTTCTATGGCATTGGTAAGCATTTTGTGATCCAATTCCATATTTTCATCAACGCCCAATGCATTAAAAATCTTCATTAATCTGTCCTGACCGAACAGTCTCATAAGATCATCCTCAAGAGAAATATAAAATCTTGATTCTCCCGGATCTCCCTGTCTGCCGGAACGTCCTCTGAGCTGATTGTCTATTCGCCTTGATTCATGACGCTCGGTTCCGATAATTTTAAGGCCTCCCGCAGCTCTGGCTTCATCATCAAGCTTAATATCGGTACCTCGTCCCGCCATATTTGTAGCGATGGTAACTGCTCCGTGCTTACCCGCTTCGGCCACTATCTGTGCTTCCAATTCGTGATACTTCGCATTGAGGACATTATGCTTAATACCTCTCGCTTCCAGAAGTTTATGGAGGTATTCGGAAGTTTCGATGGAAATTGTACCTACAAGTACCGGCTGTCCCTTACTGTGGGATTCAACAATGGAATTAATCACTGCGTTGAATTTGCCCCTCTTTGTTTTGTATACGGCATCATTTAAATCAACTCTGAGAATAGGTTTATTGGTAGGTATCTCAACAATGTCCATCTGATACGTTTCTTTAAATTCCTTATCCTCAGTCATTGCCGTACCGGTCATTCCCGATTTCTTGTCATACTTATTAAAGAAGTTCTGGAATGTTATTGTTGCAAGCGTCTTGCTCTCTCTTTTGATTTCAACATGTTCCTTCGCTTCTATAGCCTGGTGCAGTCCGTCCGAGTAACGTCTTCCCGGCATAATACGACCTGTAAATTCATCAACGATAAGAACTTCTCCGTCCTTAACCACATAATCCTTATCTCTTGTCATAAGACTGTGAGCTCTGAGCGCAAGTGTTACATTGTGCTGAAGTTCGAGATTTTCCACATCGGCGTAATTATCTATATGGAAGAATTGTTCCACCTTGCGGACACCTTCTTCTGTAAGATTAACGATTTTATTCTTTTCATCAACTACGTAATCTCCGTCTTCCTCTTCCACTTCCTGCATTATGGCTTTGATTTTTGTCATTTCACCCTTGAATTCTCCTCTTTCAAGTCTTCTGACAAGAACATCACAGAGTTCATACAGCTTTGTTGATTTACCGCTCTGTCCCGAAATAATAAGAGGTGTTCTCGCTTCATCTATGAGAATTGAATCCACCTCGTCAATAATGGCATACTTTAAGCCTCTGAGTACCTGCTGCTCCTTATACATGGCCATGTTGTCACGGAGGTAGTCAAAGCCTAACTCGTTGTTTGTTACATATGTAATATCACAGTTGTACTGATCCCTTCTTTGCTTATCCTTCATATCGTGAAGGATAACACCTACGGACAGTCCTAAAAAGTTGTGTATTTGCCCCATTTCCGTCGCATCTCTGTTGGCAAGGTAATCATTAACCGTTACTATATGAACTCCTTCCCCTTTAAGTGCATTGAGATATGAAGGGAGAGTGGCAACCAATGTCTTGCCTTCTCCCGTTTTCATTTCGGCAATACGACCCTGGTGAAGCACAATTCCTCCGATAAGCTGCACCTCGTAATGTTCCATTCCGAGAACACGCTTAGATGCTTCTCTTACAACCGCATATGCCTCCGGAAGAATATCGTCTAATGTTTCTCCCTCTTTTAATCTCTTTTTAAATTCATCCGTCTTCGCTCTTAAAGCGTCATTCGAAAGCTTACTGTACTCATCTCTGTAACTCTCGATTTTTCTAACTGTCGGCATTATCTTTTTTAATTCTTTTGTGCTGTATGATGATACGCCGTGTTCACGAATATTTGCCATTTAAAATCAGTCTCCCTTGAGTATTACGTATAATTAAAATAACTTTTTTAGTATAAGTTACACTTATTGCATTTTATTATAAATAAAAATTATAACATTGCATTTATCGTAAATCAAGAAAGGGACAACCTGAGATGTGATAAAACATTCTCCCGTCGTCCCCGTTTAAAATATATTTATATTATATCGCAATCAGTCGAGCTCCGGCTCAATAAGTCCGTAAGCACCGTCTCTTCTCTTATATACAACGTTTACTTCGTTAGTATCTGAGTTAAGGAATACATAAAATTCGTGTCCGAGAAGCTCCATCTGTACACAGGCTTCTTCAGGATCCATAGGCTTGATTCCGAACTTCTTTGCCCTGATGATCTTTACTTCTTCATCATCAAATGTTTCTGCATCCTGATCGATGTATGCAGGCGCAAAATCAGCTGCGTTACGTTTTTTGTCAATAAGTCTGTTCTTATACTTCTTTAACTGGCGCTCGATAACTTCCTCAACAAGATCGATTGAAACATACATATCATTACTTTCCTGCTCGCTTCTTATGATATGTCCCTTTACCGGTATTGTAACCTCAATCTTCTGCTGTTCTTTCTGAACACTGAGTGTTACATGAACCTCTGTTTCGGAAGCAAAGAATTTGTCAAGCTTTCCGAGCTTCTCCTCAACAGCTTCCCTAAGCCCGTCTGTTACGACCATATTTCTTCCTGTAATGATGAAACGCATAATACCATCCCCTTAATTTATATTTGTGGCAGATACTCGTTTATATAAGTATGGTCCGCTCAAAAACATAAAATATCCTGAACAAAGATACATGACTTATAACAACGATTTTCTTATTAGGTATTATACCAAATTCAATGTAATTTTCTCAATGCAAATATACTGATTTATAAATTATATTTTTGTCAATATGTAATGTGAGCATGAATTTTTGTTTATTGTATTATGTTCCAAATTTTTACATATATTTTAATCATCAATTACACACATTTTTCACACACAAAAAATGTGAATAGTGTGAATAACTTTGTGAATAACCTAAATTATGCACATTTTGAATGTGAATAATTGTGAATAATTCCACATAATATACACATTTTTTATTAATTATATATGAGTTGAATAGTTGTTTTGTGCAATCTGCACAATAATATCTATGTATAAAATTTAGTACATTATACAGTGTCTACTGTTGAATTTTCTCATTTTCGTTTTATTTTGCCCAAAATCGTTATATGTAGTATTATATACACTACACAACACTATATATGGGCATTGTGTATAAAAAGTGTGAATATTGTTTTTTTAGGAGAAAATATATGACATATATACCCAATGACAATTTTGTCATTATAACCGGAGCTTCACGCGGAATCGGTGCCGCAATAGCATATGAATGTATCGACAGAAACATAAATACAGCCGTTTCATGCGTACATAATTATCATTTGTTAGAAGAAATGAGAGAATACGCCTCTGAAAAGGGCGTTAAATGCTTTATTTATCAGGGAAATATGGGGAATTTTTCGGATGCTCACGAATTTATCAGCAAGGCAATAAGAGAGTTGGGTACTCCCTTTGCGATTGTAAATAATGCGGGAATTTCTAAAATAGGTCTTCTCCAGGATACTACGCCTGAAGATTGGAATGAAATAGTTACTTCAAATCTTACTTCCGTATATAATTGTTCACATTCCGTTATTCCCTCAATGTTACATAATCACAACGGACGAATTATAAACATATCTTCCATATGGGGAAATATCGGTGCAAGCACGGAAGTTGCATACTCCGCCACAAAAGGCGGTGTAAACGCACTTACAAAGGCGCTTGCAAAGGAGCTCGCTCCAAGCAATATTTCCGTAAATGCCGTTGCATGCGGAATAGTTGACACGGACATGAATAAATGTTTTACAAAAGAAGATATAGAAGCCATATGCGATGAAATTCCCGCAGGCAGAATGTGTACACCGAAAGAAGTTGCCGAAGTAGTACTTCATATTATAGATTCTCCTCCTTATCTTACAGGGCAGATAATCACCGTCGACGGCGGTTGGTCATAATATGCGAAACTTTTCGGCACGTCACTTCCTTTGTGTTATTTAAATATAAAAACACGGTATGATCTAAATCCGATAAAAATGTCTGTCATTATATTTTATATAATCCGACAGCTTTTCTTTATATTCGAATTCAAATCATACCGTGTTTTATTTAATTGTATTTCCCATGCCCGTATATTTAAAGAGCTCATATTCGCTCATATAACCTGTCAATATGTATGTCCACACCCACATCGGGCTCGGTTCTGTGTATTTCCGATTTAATATAATCTCTCAATTTATCGGCAGAACCCGTAAAGTTGTCCGGAACCGCCAGGTCAAATGAAATTTCTTCTTTATCTCCGAAATGATGAATGTGAAAATCATGCATGGAATAGTACATCGGCTTTTCTTTATCCTTATGTGTTGAATTGGATATATCAGCCAAATTATAAACATTAATATGTCCCAGAATGTGAGCCGTAAGTTTATACAGTTCTTTATATCTTTCATCCGACATATCTATCGGGTCTGTATGTATAGTTATGTCGCATTTAAGACATCCCTGCACCCTGCGTTCAGCCTCGTCTATTATTTCATGAGCTTCCATAAGTGAATATTCTGAGCTTATCTCAGCATGGAGAGTTACATAAACTCTTCCCTCTCCGTAGTTATGTATTATAAGGTCATGAACTCTTAATATTCTTTTATCTTTTAATACTTCTTTCTTTATCATGGACGACAATTCTTCAGGCACCTTTTCCCCGAGAAGAGGATGAACTGTCTCTCTTACCGCATTGATACCCGTTATTAGAATAAATACCGCTACTGCGGCACTTGCATATCCGTCGATGTTTATTCCCGTCAGCATATATAAAACCGTTGAACCGAGTACAACTCCGGTAGCTATACAATCCGAAAAACTGTCTGCGGCGGAAGCTCTCAGTGCACTTGAATTAATTTTCTTCGCCGTTGATGAATAAAAAGACCCCATAATCAGCTTAAGAACTATGGAACCTGCCAGAATAAAAAATGTAACCGGAGTGAAGTCCAGCTCATCAGGCGCAATTATCTTCTCAACGGAAGTTCTTATGAGTTCCACACCGACCATTATTATTACGATGGAAACGGTTATTCCTGCTATATACTCTATTCTTCCGTGTCCGAACGGATGATCCGCATCAGCCCTCTTCTTGGATAATTTGAATCCGAAAAGGGTTACAAGGCTTGAACATATATCGGAAATGTTATTAACTCCGTCTGAAATAATGGAAAACGAACCCGTGATTATGCCGACGATAACCTTAAAAACCGCCAAAATAATATTACATATTATTCCGAATATCCCGGCTACCATTCCGTATGATGCACGAACCGAAGGATCATTTACATTTTTATAATTTTTTACAAATGTCTTTATAATTATATTATCCATGCTTCAGGCCTCTTATTTACATGATACTGTTTTTTTTCATTCCTGTTATCATAGTATAGTTAGCAAAGGGTTGGCAATATAAAATAAAGTCGGGTTTATATGTGAATTCGATTTTACATAACACTGTTTCCACATATAAACCTGACTTTAATCTGTTAATTATACTGTTGTTTTATCTGATTTCAACAACTTCGTAACCCGCATCCTCAACTGCGGCTTTTATTGCTTCATCGGTTACGTTTCCCGTTACGACTCCTGTCTTTGCTTCTAAGTCAACCTCAGCTCCGGTTGCTCCGTCAATTCCTTCAAGTGCTTTTGTAACGGCTTTCTTGCAATGTTCACACATCATTCCTTCAATAACAACTGTTTTCATAATTTCACTCTCCCTTTCCGTGCTGTCTTTTTCGATTTTTTCAACATTATTTGCTTTGTCGGCATTACCCGATTCCCGTTTTTTCGGATTGTCGTATTCGTTTTCATAATTTTGACTGTCAGGCATATCCGAATTCGTGTCTTTATTTAATCTTACGGGTTTAAACAACTTTAATCTGAGCGCGTTGGTAACTACAAATACGCTGCTGAATCCCATTGCCAAAGCACCGTACATCGGCTGAAGTGTAATACCGAATGCAGGATAAAATACACCGGCTGCAATAGGAATACATATCGCATTATAGAAGAAAGCCCAGAACAGATTCTCTTTGATATTTCTTATGGTGGCACGACTGAGCTTAACCGCCGTTACCGCATCCAAAAGATCGTTTCGTATGATTACCGCATCGGCGCTTTCAATGGCAATATCGGTTCCCGCACCTATAGCTATACCTAAATCGGCACTTACAAGAGCCGGAGCGTCATTTACTCCGTCTCCGACCATGGCAACCTTTCTTCCCGATTGCTGAAGTTTTCTGACTTCTCTTTCCTTATCCTGAGGAAGCACTTCTGCAATTACCGTATCAATCCCTATACTTTCGGCGATTGCTTTGGCTGTTTTTTCATTATCGCCCGTAAGCATTACAGGTTTTACACCTAATTTTTTGAATTCGGCAATTGCCGCAATACTTGTTGCTCTCGGTTCGTCTCTGAGAGCTATTATACCTATAATCCGTCCGTCGCGGGCAAATAAAAGAGGGGTTTTTCCTTCATTTGCAAACTCATCCAATTTGGATCTTACATGTGCCTCTTCATTTTCATTCACCAATCCCAGTGTCTTCATATATGAAATGTTGCCGGAATATACTTTATTACCGCCTATAACGCCTTCAACGCCCTGTCCGAATACTGCGTTGAAATCGTCGGTAATTCCGAGTTCGATCTTTTCGTCTTCAGCCTTTTTTACAATAGCCCTTGCAAGAGGGTGTTCACTTGAATGTTCAAGAGTAGCCGCCGTCTTAAGCAGATCGCCGCCGGTTATGTTGCCAAACGGATAGATATCCGTCACCTTAGGCACGCCTTCGGTTATTGTTCCTGTCTTATCCAGAAGAATGGTATCGATTCCCTTTGCGGCTTCAAATGCTTCTCCGGATTTTATAAGTATACCGTTTTCCGCTCCCTTTCCCGTACCTACCATGATGGCTACCGGGGTTGCAAGTCCCATTGCGCAAGGACATGATATTACAAGAACCGTAATTGCGGTTGAAAGCGCCATTTGGAAGTCTCCGCTTGCAATCATCCATGTAATAAATACTCCTGCCGCAACAGCCATTACAATCGGAACAAATACGCCCGCAACTTTATCGGCCAGTTTTGCAATAGGTGCTTTTGATGAGCTCGCTTCCTCCACAACCTTAATTATCTGATTAATGGTTGAATCTTCACCTACCTTTAGAGCCTTTACCTGAATTACTCCGGACATATTTATGGTAGCTGAAACTACGCTGTCTCCCACACTCTTTTCAACAGGTATACTCTCTCCCGTTATATTTGCTTCATTTATATATGAACCTCCGGAAATTATCTCTCCGTCAACCGGAACGGCTTCTCCCGGTCTTACAATGACAATGTCTCCGACTGCAAGTTCTTCTACTCCTATTTCAGATTCCTTTCCGTTTCTTATAACATTGGCTTTTTTAGGAGCAAGATCCATCATTTTTTCAACTGCTTCGCTTGTCTTTCCCTTTGAAACGGCTTCAAAAAATTTACCGAGAGTAACAAGAGTAAGAATCATTGCTGCCGATTCGAAATCTATCCCCATCATCAAATGATGAAGTACTTCATGATCTCCCGTCGGAGCCGCCGCGGCCATTCGATATATTGTATATACACTGTACACTAATGCCGCTCCGGTTCCCAGCGCAACAAGGGTATCCATGTTGGGTGCGCCGTGGAATAATGTCTTAAAGCCCTTTGAAAAAAACGATCTGTTTACGTATATTATCGGCAAAGTTAATAACATCTGCGTAAATGCATTAACCAGCGCCATTTTATGATCCACAAACACATCATACAAAAATCCCGGCATAGGAAACATACCATGTGTTCCCATTGCGATATAAACAAGAGGAGATGCAAAAATAACAGATATAATAAGTCTTAATTTTATACTGTCTTTTGTTTTTTTATTCTTTTCTTTAAGGGATTCCTTTTTATCCGCGGACTTTACGCCGGAATTTTGAGGAACGGCTCCGTATCCTTCGCGAACCACTCCGTTAACAATATCCTCTGCCGACGTAACATTTTCATCATAGGAAACCTCCATGCTGTTGGTAAGTAAATTGACACTGACTTCGCTTACCCCTTCAAGTTTGCGGACGGCCTTGTCAACTCTTGACGAACAGGCTGAACATGTCATCCCCGTAACATCAAATTTTTCTTTTTTCATAATATATCACCGCCTTATCATCCTGATAAATTCGTTATAACATATCGGCAATATCATGTATAACACCCTTGCGGGGATAAAATACCGGTAATCTTTTGTTTATTATGATATATTATAATGTAACTCAACGAATTACAATGCTTTTTTTGTATACTTTTTAACTTTTATGTTTATCAAAAATAAAAGTGCGAAGAGCATGAGCTCTCCGCACTTTACGAATTATATTAAAATAATTAAGCTTCAGCTACAGGATAAACCGAAACCTGCTTCTTATCTCTGCCCTTACGCTCGAACTTAACCTTTCCGTCAACGAGTGCAAAAAGTGTATCATCCTTACCGCGGCCTACGTTAACGCCCGGTAAAATCTTTGTTCCGCGCTGCTTGTAAAGAATGTTGCCTGCAAGTACAAACTGTCCGTCTGCTCTCTTGGCACCGAGTCTTTTTGATTCTGAATCACGACCGTTCTTTGTAGAACCAACACCCTTTTTATGAGCAAATAATTGAAGGTTTAAAAATAACATATCAATGCCTCCTATTCTGAGTGATTATGCGTTAATCTTCTCAATCTTAACTCTTGTAAATGGCTGTCTGTGGCCATTCTTTCTTGTATAACCCTTTTTTGCCTTGTACTTGCAAACGATAATCTTCTTACCTCTGCCTTCCTTAACAACTGTTGCACTTACGGATGCTCCGGCTACAGTAGGGTTACCAATCTTGGCATTCTCACCGCCAACGAAAAGTACTTCGTCAAATGTAACTGCCTGACCGGCCTCTACTCCGAGCTTTTCGATAACGATTTCGTCACCTTCCTTAACAGTGTACTGCTTTCCACCTGTTGCAATAATTGCGTACATATATAACCTCCCAATGAGTTATTCGCTAAGACCGGAGAGTATCCCTATGATACTGCTTCTGTCCGCTCTTATGCGGCATACCGTAATATAATATAAGAAAAAATATATCTTGTCAATTTAATATTTTGCACCGTAATTAATAAACATACGTCAGATTCCCACAACTTCTATTTTTGGTTTTTCCGATGTTTCAATCGTTTTTGCTATAAGCACGGGGCCCATGCCGTTGTATTCGTCTCTGTTTTCGTAGGTAATCTCAGCGGTTATAATAACCCATTCCCTGTCTGCGGGATAAGACTTATCTGTAATTACATCCGTCTTTTTAACGATATATCCGACCAGGGCAATATCATCCTCACAGCATGTCATTACCTGTCTGCTTGCTACAAATTCATTTTCCTTCAGCTCCGGATCCCTCAACGCCTGAGCTTTGAATCGTACAACTTTACCCTCATACGCCCTTGGTCTGTCCCTGCAATCAATAAACCATACTCCGAAATCATTGTCATTAATCTCAATAACATCCGCTTCCATATCGTAAGGGACTGTATCATTTGTTCCCGAAATAATATTTCCGGACTTATCCTCAAAAATAATATCAACGGCCGGATTAAGTGCTTTCATGCTTCTTTTGAAGGATCCGAGATCCATTTCTTCATTGCATCTGTTAAATACCACCGATTCGGCGCTCTTAACAGACTCTGCCATAATAGACTTCATGTTCTTCCACTGATTTTGGAATGTTTCGGCATTCATGATTGTGATTGACTGATAAACCTGCCAACCGTGAGGCATATCAAGGTCTCTGAACTTCTTTGGATCAGCCATTCCGTTAAACTCGACTATTACGAGCCAAGGATCGTATTGCCTGTCCAGTTCGGACATTTTTTCGGATGTCATTTCAGAAGTGCTCAGACTTACAAAATCTATATCATGCTCATCCAGCAATTCTTTACTGTATTCAACTTCTCCTTCTTCAAACGTTATAAGAAGTTTCTTTTTCGCGGCATCAAACTGCCCTCCGGAAATTATTTCCTGAATAAATGTTGTTTTTCCGCTTTCAAGCTGCCCGTTTATAAAAAATATCGGAATCAAATATTCTTCATTACTCATTTTTTCACCTGCTGACAATATAATATGCTGTTCAATATAATGATTACAGTGTCAAATCCGCCGCCATAAATAAATGAGCGGCAGAATGTACTTATGACACTCATATCATATAATAGATCCATTAATAATTTTATAATTTATTATATTAATACAAAGGGGCCGTCTTAAAATAAACAACCCCTTTGCATAATAAATCGGTATCAATAATTTTCAAAAATTATAATTTAAATAATTCTTTTAATTTATCTTCGTTTAATTCGGTTCCTATAACGCAGATTCTTCCTATTGTATCAGGTGTTGTATCATTTATTTCGAACTCACCCGGTACAAGGTCGAAGTTATGCCAATTGCCCTCACTGTCAGAGAGAATTCCCTTTGCTCTGAGCACGGTACCCACTCCCGAATCGTCAAAGTTTTCAAGAATAGAAGTTAATTCTTCCACGCTGTATGTTTTAGGTGTTGTAATTCCCCAGTTTGTAAATACATCGTCAGCGTGATGGTGATGATCATGATCATGATCGTGGCCGCATCCGCATGATTCTCCGTGCTCGTGGTCATGTCCGTGCTCATGGTCGTGCTCATGGTCATGTTCATGGTTGTGATCGTGGTCATGCTCATGATCGTGTCCATGCTCATGATCGTGTCCATGCTCATGATCGTGTCCATGCTCATGATCGTGTCCGCATCCGCATGATTCTCCGTGTTCATGTTCCTCATCTTCGGCATGAAAATGGTATTGTCCGTCACCGTGATCGTGATAATGACGACCCGGATGCTTTAATTCATCAATCAAAACATCAATAAGGTCTGATCTGTTTTCTATTGAATTAAGAATTTGAACTCCCGTCAACTGATCCCATGGCGTTGTGATAATGTTACATCTTTCGTTAAGCCCCGTAACAATTTCCGCAGCATCCATAATCTTTGATTCGTCCGTATTTTGTGTACGGCTCAAAATAACCGTTCCGGCGGTTTTTACCTGATCATCAAAAAATTCACCGAAATTCTTTGAATACATCTTAGCTTTGCCCGCATCAACTATAGTTGTTGTACTGTTAATTACAACGTCGTCAATATCAGCTTCTTTAACCGCACTTATAACATCCGAAAGCTTTCCTACACCTGAAGGTTCTATAATAACCCTGTCAGGATGATATTCTTCCACAACCTGCTTAAGAGCAGTCTTAAAATCACCCACAAGTGAACAGCAGATACATCCTGAGTTCATTTCATGAACTTCAATACCTGCCTCGTCAAAAAGTTTTCCGTCTATTCCTATTTCTCCGAATTCATTTTCGACAAGAACCACTTTCTCGTCTCCGAATGCTTTATCCGTCAAAAGTTTTTTTATGAGCGTCGTTTTGCCTGCGCCCAAAAATCCCGATATAATATCAATTTTCGTCATATCTCTGTTCTCCTTAATAATATCAGCCAAAGAGCTGCATTAATAGTAATTAAGTCATGTTTGATTTTTCATTATAGTTAGTCTTTGCTAAATTGTACATATAGGAATTATAAATTCTTTATTATATTTATGACTGATATTTTTAAATCAGAAAGAATGATGTCGGACTGCAACATCCCTGATTCTTAATAAAGTTCATTTAACTTGTCCCAATAATTCCCGAATGTTTTACCTGTACATTCCGGATTATCTATTTCAATTCCGTCCGTAAGTAATCCGGGCAAAGAAAAAGCCATTGCCATTCTGTGATCTTCATAAGTCTCTATTTTACAAGCTTTAGGATTTCCCGGCTTAACCGTTATTCCTCCATCAAGTTCATCGGCACTGATTCCCATTCTTCTCAATTCGGTGACCATTCCGTTTATTCTGTCCGATTCCTGACCTCTTATATGTTCTATGCCTGTTATTTCCACGTCTGAATCGGCAAACGGAGCAATCGCCGCAAGTGTCATTGATTGATCTGAGAAGTCCCGCATATTGACTCTTATCCCCTTCAATTTGTGATTCGGTCCTTCAAGAACAATTCCGTCATGTTGTTCTTCTGTTTTGCATCCCATATTTTCCAGAACTTCAATAAATTTTATGTCACCCTGAAGTGAATTTTTGTGAACGCCTTTTACTTTAACTCTGCTTCCGGTTACTGCCGCAGCGGCGTAAAAATAACTTGCCGATGATATATCCGGTTCTATCTCATATTCATCTCTGCTGTAGAACTTTCCGATATCTATGATATATTTTACAAATCCCGTATCATTATCATGCTCACATTCTACGGAGACTCCGAATTCTTCCATCATCCTTCTTGTCATAAGTACATATGAACCAAGCCCTCTTTTACCCGTAACATTTAAAACAACTTTTTTCATCACTTTATTGGCATATACGGGAGCTATCATAAGCAATGCACTTAAAAACTGTGTGCTCATATCAGACGGAACGTCTATAACAACCTCTTCTTCCTTTTCTTCCGAAGACAGGGACAGCAATTCACTTAAATCCTTATCATATTCGCTTTCAACGGTTACGTCTCCGTAAACGGATTCGGCCAGAGTTGCTCCCATTATTTTAACCGGCAAATGCTCTCTGCTCCTCAAATATGTAATCTTCGCCTTTAATTTGCACAAAATATCAAATAACGGCTTCATCGGACGTTTCGCCATTTGTTCCGAACAGTTAACGGTATAAATACAATCCGATAATCCCAAAAATGCAGTCAGAAATCTGGCAGCCGTCCCTGCACTTCCGACATCTATACTTCCTATACTTATCGGTATATTACCGCCCTGTCCCGTAACTTCAATGTCTCCGTTATCAGATATTTCAACATTAAATCCCATGGATCTTAAAGAACTGATAAAATGTATAGTATCGTCACTGTATAAAGCTCCCTTTAGCTTACATTTGCCGCCTGTCATACAAGCCAAAAGAAGCGCCCGGTTCGTAATACTTTTCGAGCCGGGCACTTCTATAACTCTGTCAAACGGCTTATGCAGTTTTACTACTTTGTAAACTGACATAAGACCTCCTTATTCGTATATAGACACTCTTTTTTCAATATCCACATATTCCCTGTGTTCACCGACATATTTGTAAGCAGGTCTGATAATCTTACCTGTGTTTACAATCTGTTCGAGACGATGAGCGCTCCATCCGGATATACGCGCAATGGCAAATATAGGAGTAAACATCTCTTCCGGAATTCCAAGCATTGAATATACAAATCCACTGTAAAAGTCTACATTTGCACATACAGGCTTAAACATGTGATGTCTTGCCTTAATAAGGTCGGGAGACTCATTCTCTATAAGTTCATATAAGGCAAACTCTTTCTCTCTTCCTTTTTCCACCGAAAGTTTCTTGGCAAATTCTTTTAATATAACCTTTCTCGGATCTGAAAGTGTATATACCGCATGTCCCATACCATAAATGAGACCCGCCCCGTCAAACGCCTGCTTATCAAGTATCTTACCCAAATATGCCTTCACTTCTTCCGTATCTTCCCAATCGGAAACATTTTTCTTAATGTTGTCAAACATGTGATGAACCTGAAGGTTGGCACCTCCGTGTCTGAAACCTTTTAAGGAAGCTATTGCGGCCGCTATTGCCGAATATGTATCTGTTCCCGAAGATGTAACGACGCGGTTTGTAAATGTTGAGTTGTTTCCGCCGCCGTGCTCCGCATGAGTAACAAGGCAAATATCAAGAACCTCTGCTTCAAGAGGTGAAAATTCACCGTCTTCACGGAGCATATAAAGAATGTTCTCCGCTATAGAATAATCTTTTCTCGGATTTTTTATCATAAGAGTTCCGTCTTTTTTAAAGTGCATATATGACTGATATGCATAACATGAAATAAGAGGAAGTTTTCCGATTAACTGAAGTGATTGTCTGAGGACGTTCTCGGCTGATGTATTATCCGGATCTTCATCGTAGGAATAAAGAGTAAGGACACTCTTCATGAGAGAATTCATCAGATTGGTGCTTGTCGCCTTCATGATAACGTCACGGACAAAAGAACCTGAAAGTTCACTTAAATCGTGTAGAACCTTAATAAAACTTGCAAGCTGATTTTTGGTAGGCAGGTCTCCGAACAAAAGAAGATATGTTATCTCCTCAAATCTGAATCTGTGACCTTCAAACTTTTTTACTATATCCCCTATCTCATAACCCTGATAATACAAATGTCCGTCTACCGGGATCTTTTTTCCGTTAACATTCTCTGTGCCGCTTACATCCGATATCTCAGTGAGACCGGTAAGCACGCCTTCTCCGTTGCTGTCTCTCAATCCTCTTTTTACGTCGTACTCAATATACAGATTAGGATTTATTTTATTTGTATCAAGACATTCCTGAAGCAATTTTTGAAATAACTCCTTATTATCCGGTGTAATTTGCATCATCTCTTCGTTATTCAATTGTAATTACCTCCTTGGAACAAATTTTATAGAATAATAAAATAAATGCTTATTTCAAATAATATGATTTTATTTTATCAAAAATATCACATTTGTTCTACTGGAATTTTAGTTTATTAAGTATAATATGCCGTGCACAAACATATATATCGTTTTCCGCTTAATAAAATTAAGCATATAATTTATTATCTTAAGCGGTCACCTAATAATATTAAGTTATGCCTACTTGTTATTTCTGTATTCATCGGCAAGTTTTGATATTGATTTTAATCGATGATTAACTCCGGATCTTCCGATTGGAGGATTATGCAGCAGCCCCAAATCATTTAAGCTTGCATCCGGGTTCTCAAGTCTTAACAGAGCCGTCTCAAGAAGCGAAGCCGGAAGTGTATCCAGCCCGGCAGTATCTCTTATGATTTCAATATCTGAAATCTGCTTCATCGCCGCGGCAACGGTTTTATTGAGGTTTGCCGTCTCACAATTAACCTTTCTGTTTATGTCATTTCTTACGCTTTTCAATATCATTGCATTGTAAAATTCCATTTGAGATAACGGGGCTCCAAGAATATTAAGCACATCCGCTATTTCGGAGCTGTCCTTCAGATATACCACATAGTGGCTTTTTCTCTCGATAAGCTTTGAGTCTATTTCAAACGAAAATAATATATCTTTTATTATCCCGGCAAACTTTTTTGACGGGGAAGAAATTTCAAAGTGATAAGCGCCTTCCGGGGTATTTACGGAACCGTTGCACAAAAATGCTCCGCGCAAAAAAGCTTTCTTGCAGCATGTCGATTTAAACAGCATCACGGGTATATCACGAATATCCGAATCTGTCTTCAGTCCCTCCCTGATTACGGCATGTTCATTTCCCGATATTAATATGGGAGATGTATTGACGGTTTCAATGTTATACAGTTCCCTGATGAGTTTAGCCATAATATCAATTACCATATCATTGTCGGAACTTATTTTTAAAATATCTCCGTCCGTTTCTCCCGTACAGGCCGTCATTGCGGCTAGTTGAGCCCGTTTGCAATCCTGTGACGTTTCATCCGTAACAGCCTCTAATTCTTTTTTTACTTTTTTGGAAAACGACATTAAAATCCCAACCTTTTCACTTCTGTTTCCAACCTGATATTATTTCGTTTAAATACTTCTTCCTGTGCATGAGTAATGACATTAATAACATCCTCCGCCGTCGCATCTCCCGTATTTATGACAAAGCCGGCATGCTTAACCGATATTTGCGCTCCTCCGGACTTATATCCTCTAAGTCCCGCTTCGTCTATTAACTGACCGGCAAAATGCCCCTCCGGTCTTTTAAACGTACTTCCGGCGCTTGGATATTCCAACGGCTGTTTCCCCGTTCTTCTCTGTGTGTAATCAGAAATTCGCTCCTTTATCTCTTCACTGTTGCCCTTTTTCATTTTTAATACAACGCTTGAGATAATATATCCGTTTTTTTCTATATTGCTTGTCCTGTATCCGAGTTCCAGTTCTTCAGCATTTAACCGTAAAATATTGCCTTCTTTTGTTATTACCCTTGCATATAATAATACGTCCGATATATTCCCTCCGTATGCTCCCGCATTCATTACCACTGCGCCGCCTACGGTTCCGGGGATGCCTCCGAGACATTCAAATCCTTCAAGAGACTTCTCCGCCATAAATTTACCAATCTTCAACATTCTTGTACCTGCAAGAGCCTTTACGTATACGTATTCGTCTTTATCCGAACACTTCGTTTCAAGCTCATCCGCATCAAGAAGTTCAATATCGGAGTAACCGTCAAGAAGTTCGATTATAACCCCGTCATATCCGTTATCCGACACGAGAAGATTACTTCCGTTGCCTATAATATAATAATCAACGTTGTTGTCTCTTAAAAGTCGGATTATTTCCACAATCTCGTCTTCCGATGATATTTGCACAAGAATTTTCGCGTTGCCGCCTATTTTAAATGTTGTATGTTCACTCATCGGCTCATCAGTCAAAACTCTGTCTTTACCGACAATAGCAGTGAGCTTTTCCGCCGTAATAAGTTTTAATTCATCAGTCATATTAACCTCTTAGTCCATTTTCTCCCAGTTATCAAAATTATCGACAACATCGTCGTCTTCCATATCTTTTTCCATTTGCTGCTTTGTAATTTTTTCGTACAATCTCTGAGCTGTGTTATATCCCATCTGTTCCTGTCTGTGATTCACCGCGGCAGTTTCAACAATAACGGCGATATTTCTTCCGGGTCTTACGGGAAGATTGTAAGTTACAACTTTATTCCCGAGATATTCATTATATTCTCTGTTGAGTCCCATTCTTTCATATGTTTTCTTCTCATCCCACTCTTCAAGATGAACTTCCATATCTATTTGCTGTGTATCCTTTACACTTTCCACACCGAAAATTTCTTTTACGTCTATAATTCCTATTCCTCTGAGCTCAATAAGATGTTTGGTTATTTCCGGGGATTTACCGACAAGTGTTTCGTCGCTCACTTTTTTTATAATTACCGCGTCGTCCGTTACAAGTCTGTGCCCTCTTACAATAAGTTCCAGAGCAGCTTCACTTTTTCCTATTCCGCTTTCTCCGGTTATAAGAACGCCTTCTCCGTTTACATCAACCAAAACTCCGTGAATTGTAATTGAAGGCGCCAGTCTTACTTTTAACCATCTTATGATTTCGGCAATAAACGCCGATGTGGATCCGGCAAACTGCATTAACGGAACTCCCATTTCCGATGCAAACTCAATTATTTCTTCGTCGGGAAGTATATTTCTGCAAAATACTATACCCGGCACCTTATGTTCTATGATACTTTCAAATCTGCTTATTCTGTCTTCTTTGGAAAGGCAGTTGTAATACGCTCTTTCCACTCTTCCTATTACCTGCATTCTTTCATTATCGAAACCGTCAAAGAAGCCCGTAAGCTGCAGAGCCGGTCTGTTAACCTCAGGAACCGTAAGGTATTTTTTTGATAAGTCTATATCAGGCGTCAGATTCGTCAGCTTCATTTTTTCAGCTACAACCGACAATTTAATTCTTTTTTCTTCACTGTCTCCCATTGCAATATCCTTTCCGGGTCAACGCATCTGTTGCGAAACATTAACAGAATTCAATACACTCATCTGTTATGCGAATCCCAAAAGCTTCATTATGAGGTTGTTATTGTATATAAATGTCAAAAATCCATTACTGTTTATATATCCGAAACAACTTATTCCGAAAGGTGTTCCCGCAAATAATGTCAAAATCGTAAATCCAAGCCATACTATAATCAATCCTTCAAATACACCTATGGCAAATCCGCCTATTCTGTTAAGCAGTGATATACCGGGTAATCTTGAAAAGACATTTAATATCCTGTAAATAATCCAGAATATTATTTCCAATATTATAAACAATATAATAAATATAATAACAACGAATACAATCCATGAAATCTTATGTGAAAATGTATGTAACACGATGCTTTTAACGGTTTCACCCGCCTTAATGTTGTCACTTACATCTTTTGACGTAACCTTCAGATTATTCTTAACCAGTGAAGGCAACAGGTAACCGTCAATATTGGCATTCAATCCGCTTGCAATCAAAGGCGATTCAGACTTTAATACGGGGACGAATTCTTCGCTTACCGTCATTTCGGGATCGATATTCAATGCCGCAAATGATGAGTCCGCTTTATTGTTAACTGCTTTATTGTCTTTAACAACATTATATACAAGTCCGTCCACACCGTTATACATTCCCGTATTATCTTTCACGGCATTTGCTACGGGAACTGTTATTAATCCTGCGATAACAATGCAGGCAATAAGTGTTATTATCGAAAATAATATTTTAAACAATCCCTTAAGAGCTCCTTTTAACCCCAGAAGCCCCAATATAATTATTACAACGATGAGTATTGGGTTCATAATCCCTCCTTAACCGGTAATTGACTTAATGTCATTTAAAATTAAATACATTTTAATTCAGTATGAATAAATATGCACCGTTAATTAATAAAACAAACACAGTGACGGGAATGATATAATCCGGCACTGTGTCTGTTTGATAATGCACTTTAAGTCAATTTGATTTGAGAAATAAATCTGTCATCCACAAGATAATATTTCCCTCTTCTACCGGTAGAAATAAAGGCTGTAACCGTTCCGTCAATGGTTTGTTTTGTTATAAACTTTCCGCTGAGGTTCATAATCGCAAAATTCGAACCTCCGTACATAAGAACGGTATTCCCGTCAAAATTATATGTGTCGTAATTGGTTTCGTAATTTACATCTGATAATTTTCCGCCGTTAGAATTAAATATCTTTATGTTATACGGATTTTCTTCATTTCCGGTCTCAGATACTATACCTACATTTCCGGAACTGTAAAACACATCTTTTATCTTGGAATCTAAAGCTATTTTCTCTCCTGCCGAAGGCGTGGTTCCGACAGTATAATATCTGAGCGAATTCTCCGATACAGCTATGGCCGTATCATTTGACAAAAATGCAACATGACCTACAAGCTTTCCGTCAAAGTCATTATATCCGCCGACTACCCTGGTATCCTTATTGCCGGCATCTCCGCTGAAGTTATAAAATACCAGGTTTGAAACAACCGTGGAATCATTGGTCTTTGCATATGCAACAATAAGTTTTGCAGAGTCGTTTGAAATTGCAATATCAACAGGGTATCCGTCCCCTGTTATATTTGTTCTTATGGAATATATGAGCGAAGAATCTCCTCCGTACATATTTATATAGTTGTCGGCATCGGATTGCATTACAACTCCGGCTATACCGCTGCCTGCGGCTTCAACTTTTAAAATATTATATTCTGTGTTTATGCGCCCGACTTCTCCGTTTTCATTCAGCATTACAACGGTGTTGCCACCGACATCTCCGATAACAAGATTGTTGTCCTTTTGACTGATTGCCGGATTTTGCATTGAATAAGATACATTCCATTGCTGAACTCCGGCACCGCTTACAAACGCAGCGCCTGATGAACCGTATCTTATATAACCGTTGTTATATGGGACAAACTTAGTATTGGTATCACTTTCTCTGCTCCATGATTGTTCTGTTTTATATGATCCGTATGTCATGTTAAATATTGTAAAAAAAGTTATAAGCGCTACGGCTGCCGCAACAATAATTATAAAAATTATTCTCAGCTTTCTGTTTTTCCTGCGTTTATTTCTTTTTTTCCTGACCATCTCAAGATCGTCAATCTGATTTCGGTCCGCGTCAGACACATTTTTAGTAGTCATATAGAGTCCCCTTAAATATTGTTATATACATCTATTGCGCCGCCTATGGTTTTGGCATCACCGTTTCTCATAATCTGCTCTAACCTTTTTAATTGCGGTATTGTAACAAAGTCCTGACCTAAATATGCCTCGTAATTGGAAGAAATGAATGCTCTCCTGGTTTTCAGTTCTGATGCAATATTATCGGCTTCAGCCCTTTTCTTCTTTATGTCTTCAAGAAGAGTTTCTATTGCGGGTTTTCTGACTTCTTCTATGTTCTTTATAATGTCCGGCTTTACATTCTTTTCAAAGTCTTCCAGCGCCGCCGCTCTTTCTGCTTCGGTATTTCTTATGGAAGCGGAAACTGCATCTATCTCATCGTCAAATTCTCCGAGATTATACATGGTTTCGCTTGTATCTGACTTAATGCCTTTTTTTATTTTATTAATGATACCCTTGTTATAATTTATCTCGTCGGTAATTTTACGTCCTTTTTTTATTACATCATAGTGCTTGAGCAATGTCGCATTTCTGATAATTCTGAAAACGGTTACGCCCAATATGGCTGTTATGCTTTCGTAAGTGACTATTCCCCATGTCTGTATGGATGTAAACAATACAAGAATGTAAGGCAATACGGCAAATATTCCGATCATTATTGCAAAAAATAAAATGTAATCCGTAAAGCTCTGCGGATAAATAAATGCGTAAAACAATTTATTTGAGCAGAACGGAGGAACTTTATCAGCTTTAAACATTTCTTTTCTTTTTCTGATAAGTTCGTCGTTTGATTTTTTTATATCAATTGTTTCGTCATATATTCTGTCTCGCATTCCTGCTTCTTTAGCTTTTTCTCTCTCAGCTTTTACACTTTTAAGCTTGGCTCTTTCATCTTTAATGGTTCTGTCATAGCCTTCGCATATTGCCTTTTCACCGCTTTGAACTTTACTGTTCACTTCATCTGCAAGTTCTTTTTTAAGCGCTTCGCTCTTCTTGACCATGGTGTCAATTTCATCAAGAATTTCTTCGTGTCTTCTGGCGCTAAGGGAGTAGGTATTAACATCAACAATAATATTTTCCAAAGTGTTTAAATCACCGTTTAATATGTTATTGGACATGATAACCTCCCTTTGTTATTTCCCCTCATTATATGTTTTTAATTTCTCATATTTGCAACAATAAGGGGTTATGCTTATGCGATAACCCCTTGTCCGTTTAAATATGGGAATTAGTGATTTTTATAATAGTTGATCAGGCATCCGTCAAGAATGATCTGTCTTTCATCTTCCGTTAATCTGCCTGTTTCAAGCTCAAATTCTTTCATGTCTTTATTTACAACATACGCCTTAATCTTTTCACCGCCGTTTGCAATCATATCTCTTATTCCCGGAATAAAGATATAATCGCCGTTTTCAAACGGAAGATCTCCTTCTTTTATTATGAAAGGAACCATTCCCCAGTTAATAAGATTAGAACGGTATCTCTTGGTTGCATAATCATTTGCGATATTGGCCCATCCGCCTAATACCTTTTGGCACGAAGCCGCCTGTTCTCTGGCCGATCCGTCCCCGGGCTTAACGGCAAATATGGTGCTTCCTATACCCGTATTATGCTTATTATTGCCGAACTTTTCCTTGCATGCGTGCATAATAGGTTTGATTTCAGGGAACGCAGTACCTACACATTCACCGTTTTCTCTTGCTTTCTCCGCAATCTGCACGGCCTTAGCCTTTCCGACATACTCCGGATCCTTTCTCGAAAGAGCAAATTCCGCAAGAGCTAAAGGATTAGAACGATATGATGACGTCTCACCCGAAGGAATAAGTTCATCGGTTGTTGTTACAGGATCGTGTATCTCTGAAACCACCTTGATAAGTAAATTCTCAGGAAGTTCAACCATCTCAGGCCAATCCTTTATATTCGGTCCGAATCTTAACTCAACGCTTGGATCCGCAACATTGTGACTGTCAAATATTCTGTTCTCATAAATCTTGCTGTCAAAATGATATGCAGGCTTTGTATATTGCACGTCAACCAACTCTGTGGCAGGTGTAAGTATACCTTTGTTTGCAGCCGTTGCGGCAATGGATCTTGCATCCATAAGAGCAACTGACGCAATTTGACCGTTCTGAGGCTTAGAGCCCTCACGGCTCGGAAAGTTTCTTGTGGTATGTCTGATGGAAAACGTATCATTGGCAGGAGTATCTCCCGCACCGAAACAAGGGCCGCAGAATGCTGTTTTTACAACAGCACCCGTCTCCATGAGATCAGCCATTCTTCCGTTTCTCAATAATTCCATATAGATAGGCGTACTTGAAGGATACACACTCAATGAAAACTCATCATCTCCGATTGACGCTCCTTTTAAGATATCTGCCGCATCGCAAATATTTTCATATCCGCCGCCTGCACATCCCGCAATGATTCCCTGATCCACCAAAAGTTTGCCGTCTTTAATCTTATTAACGAGATTAATTCTGCTTCCGCCGAGAATAGCTTCCGACTTAATCTCACAATCACGAAGAATATCTTCAAGATTGGCGTTCAACTCTTCTATTGTATATGTGTTACTTGGATGGAACGGAAGCGCTATCATTGGCTTAACCTTTGATAAGTCAACGGATACAACTCCGTCGTAATATGCAACGGCACCCGGATTAAGCTCTTTATATGCATCCGATCTTCCGTGAAGTTCAAGAAATTCCTTAGTCTTTTCGTCCGTTTTCCAAATCGATGAAAGACACGCTGTTTCGGTTGTCATTACATCAACACCGATACGATAATCCATGGATAAATTCTCTACACCCGGTCCGACAAACTCCATTACCTTATTCTTAACATAACCGTTGGCAAATACCTCACCTATAATGGCAAGGGCAATATCCTGAGGTCCAACCCCCGGCTGAGGAGCTCCGGTTAAATAAATCGCGATTACTCCCGGCATTTTAATGTCATATGTCCTGCTTAAAAGCTGTTTTACAAGTTCAGGGCCGCCCTCGCCCATAGCCATTGTTCCGAGTGCCCCGTATCTTGTATGTGAATCGGATCCGAGTATCATCTTACCGCACTCCGCGAGCATTTCTCTGGCATACTGATGTATAACTGCCTGATGAGGAGGAACGTAAACTCCGCCGTATTTCTTTGCCGCCGAAAGTCCGAAAAGATGATCGTCTTCGTTAATTGTTCCGCCGACTGCACAAAGTGAATTGTGGCAATTTGTAAGAACATAAGGAATCGGAAACTTTTCAAGTCCTGAAGCTCTTGCCGTCTGAATAATTCCCACAAATGTAATATCGTGAGACGTAAGCTTATCAAACTTGATTTTAAGTTCATCCATGTTTCCGGATGTGTTGTGTGATTCCAATATTCCGTAAGCAATAGTATTTTTCTTTGCTTCTTCTTTACCAACGGCACACTCACCGGCTATGCGAGCAGCATTGTCCGGTGTGTCGAATATCAGTTCATTGCCGTTTACTAAATATGCCCCTGTGTTACTTAACTCAACCATTTATTTCTCCTAAACAAATATAATCAATTAAAATCATATGAATATGATTTTGTCGATTCAAACGCTGTCATATGATTATTTATAATTCTTTTTCAATAAGATTCTTTAATTCATCTATTCCCTTTTCATCTATACTGCCGGGTTCCCATCCTACATTCACCTTATCTCCTTCATATCTCGGAATAAGGTGCATATGAAAATGAAATACCGTCTGACCGGCAGCCTCTCCGTTATTTTGAACGACATTTAAGCCGTCAAATCCAAGTGTCTTTTTCATTGCATTGGCGACTTTAACGGCTACTTTGAATATATGCGCGGCCGTATCGTCATCCAGTTCATAAATATCGGAAAAGTGTTCTTTAGGAATAATAAGCACATGCCCGCGACTTGCAGGCGATAAATCAAAAATAACTTTTACTGTATCGTCTTCATAGAGAGCGTTGGTCTTGATGTCCCCACCGGCTAATTTACAAAAAATGCAATCATTCTTTTTCATTAATAAACCTCCCTAATTTTTGTACCCTATTTTAGCATATTAAATAATATGTGAGCAAATTTATAATATATTAATTTTATAAACTAACTAATGCAAATTATTAATTTGACATCAGCCAACGATATAATATCACCGTCTAAAATCATTCTCTTTTGAAACGGATTTATCTTTTTGTTATTTATAAATGTGCCGTTAGTAGAACCGTTATCTTCAATATAGTACTCCGATTCGCTTTCGTATATGGTTAAATGGTGTCTGCTGACACCCTTTTCCCGAATCGAAATATCCATTTCATCTCTGCTGCCTACTGTCAGCGGAAATTGTTCCGGATTATATTCCCTGTCGTTATAAATGATTTGTATTTTTTTAGATTTTGAATTGTTTACGGAATGTCTGAATTTAAAACATATGAATAAAGAGACTGCAATTATGATAAACAAAATAAAAGTATTCGGACGCTTCATATTTATCGGCAATAATATCAAAACGGTGCATATTGCGGCAGCTGCCATGAATATTATAAATAAATACTTTTCCGTTTTTCTCCCGTAATTATTTGTAATTCCGTACTTTGGCGTTTTTTCGAAAGACTCAATCCGTCTGCCCGATTTTTCTTTTAACTCCGGAATCCCTTTGGAAGAGTCCGTGCTGTTTTTCGAAAAATCATGATGTACGCTCCGATATTCATCGGCACATCCCGAATCCTCCCATATATTGATTTTATCATCTTCGTCCGAATAATATGATGCTCCCTGAGTTGTATGTTTTTCCGAAACCGTTCCTTTATTCACATGAACGGTATTTTTCGCCGCCGTCTCCGCCGCTCCTGCACGGTCTGCATGTGAACCTGTGTTTCCCCCGTTTTTTTCATTTATTATTTCAACACCCGTTATGTTATATAAAAGCGTTCCTATGGTGTAATTACATGATCTTATTTTTTGATATGTTTCATATACTCTCATTGTCCTTTTCATATCTGAATCATGGTCATATTTCGACAATATATATTCCCATAAAATAAGCAGCGAATTATGAAACTCGTTTTCATTGTCGGAGTACTCCGGTATATAAATAAACATATACATACCCTTCTCACTGTCATACATCAGTGTGTCCGGCTTTATTACCACATTATTTATGTTGAGTAAATAATCCGATAAATCATGTTCCAGCCTCACAAATGATTTACATAGCTCATTTATGTCTTTATCTCTTATAAAACATTCTCTGTCATTAAACATTTCTTCCATTGTTCTGTAACTGTCCGTTTTATAGTATAGATATAATTCACCGTTAATGTTCCTTTCCCCAGGCTTAATCAGGCTTTCAATATCGTTATTTTGCAGCATTTTATATGTATATGATTTTTTAGAATCGTCGCATTTACAAACTAAATATTTTGAATTGTTTTCAACTGTCTTTTTATAATCCATATATGTCTCTTTCAATTAAATATTGTTTTAAATGTATTCTTTATCGCTTTTATTTTTCTCAACTCCATGGCGGGAAATACCCTTTTTGCGGAAGTTACGGTATTTATTGTTTTATCGTTCCAAAATGAAAAATTCATCTTAAATATTGAATTTGTCGACACGTCGACTCTGCCACCGTCGGCAAATATATTTACCGACGGATTTCTTATAAACAGAGTTTCTCCCTTCAGTTTGTCATTCAAAACATTTTGCCTGTATATTATGTCATCTCCGGAAATATCCTTTTTTGTAACTGAAGAAACATCAATCGCACTTTCCCACGCTGCACTTTTTATAATTATTGTGTCATGTATAAAAAAGCTCAGTGCAATAAGGGATATGCTGATTACCGTAAACAGCGGTATCAATATTGCATTTTCAACGGTTGTACCGGCTTCAATTCGGCAATTAAACCACTTATTTATTCTTATGACTGCAGTCACCTCCCCTTGTTTAAAAGCAAATCAGTGAAGCGGTGCTTATACTTATAAACGGAACAAATCCGACTGTTGTTTTTTTGTTAAATGGTATAAAAGGTTTTAATAAAAAGATTACAACAATAAAAATAACAGATGAAAAAAATATGACTGTTATTAAATCACAGAAACCGTATGCGACGCCGATAACCGCAAACAGATAAATATCTCCTGCGCCTATGCTCTGCTTCGGTAAAAACAAACTGAAAATCAGCATGACAAATACGGGAAAAGTATCTAAAATTATGGAATCTATCCTCAGTCCCCCGAATACAATACGGTCGAAACAGACTAAAACTGCCAGCATAATTACCGGTATAACCGGAATTTCTTTTATTAAAATGTCGTAAAAACTGAGAATTAAAAAAGAAATCAGTATTGAAATATTTAACAGTATATAATCACCTTCCTTAATGACGATACAACATATCATGAATCAGCTCTTACGGCATTTATTCTTTTGAGCACTTTCCCATTGTTCCTTCAACCTCTGATAACGGCACCTTTTTGTAATCATGATGTATCTCCGTACACTCCCTGTCCGAATGATACCTGTTACCGTATTGTGTATAGAACACGGTTCCAACCGTACCTCTGTCAGAACACCTCTTACAGGCATAATATTTTGCTCCCGAAGCATTTCTTTTGTATATGATATCCCCCGTATTGCTGACATATATGTCCGTATTAAGATAAGAGCAATGAGGAGTCAGATGGTAAACCGTGCCGTGTTTTGCTACATAGACATATTTTGTGTTTTCTCTGTGTCCCATATAATCTTCGCCCAGCCATGCGTATGTCTCCATATTTTGCGATACTTTAATATCTCCCGCACTAAAATAAGGAAACGGAGTATTAAGTGAATATTCTATTTTTAATTTTATTTTTGAATTATTGTTCAAAACTTCCGAAGAGGTAACATTTATTCCGTTTATCCCTCCCTTTACGGCCCTTGACAATGTAAGCGAATCACCGAGCTTCCGTTTTATGTTTCCGTCGATGCTGAACAATACTGACTTTCCCAAAGGGAGCGCGGTTCCGTTATCTTCATCAACATACATATACACCTTACCGCTTGCTTCCCTTATACTCTCAAACGCAGCTTCTCTGACTCGTATTTCCACACCCAACAGTATCATGATATTAATAATTACAGAAACCGCAAATATGTATATGGGAATAATGAGTGCCGCTTCAAGAGTTACCCCGCCGCTGGCTTTTACTAAACTTATCTCTGCCCGTTTTATGTTATTCAACCACTCCCCCTGTTTCACATTCTGTTAGAATATGCATATTCCGCATCAACGATATATTCTTTCCTCCCGTACGGAAGATTGCATTTTGCCGTTATGTTTTTTTCAAATATATATTCACTCATTTTAAAACTTTCGTCTCCTTTTCCGATCATGTGTAACTCGATCAAGTCAATGGCCCGCAATACCTGTGTATCCACATTATCCATACTCAACAGCACCCTGAGATACTCATTATACTTAATGCCGGAATTCGTTTTTTCCTTATCCGGCTCATAGTTAAGCGAAATAAGGTCAATTATGGAAACATGCCATGTGGACTCATTTTTTACAAGAGGAACCTTATCTCCGTTTAACAGCGCTTTAACATCGGCAACACTTTCCGCATAGCCCCACAACAGGATTATCCCGTATTCGGCAATCTGTACCAAAACCGGATTCCCCGTCCATCCGAAAAGTTCTGACGCCAGGGCTTTTGCTTCCGCTCTCATTTTGGAATTCGAAAAAATATATCCGACATTTATCCCCTCTCTTATAAGCTTAAGCCGACCGGTAACTCCTTCTATATTTTCTTTATCTGACTTTTTGCCGATAATGATATATTCCAATTGGTAATCCAACAGTTCGCTTTCTTCTTTTCGGCCGGTAAAAGAACCGAATTTTAATGTCAGATATTCTCTGAATATCTCATTATTGATAAATGTTTTACCGACATTATTGCTTTTCTTGAAATCATGTGATCCGGATGCATAAGATGTAAATGAAATATTATTAATATTTTTTTCCGATATGCGCTCTGTTTTTAAAATTTCATCGACGGAATTATTATCCGGCGAATTCATTTTATCGTATAAATCACCCGGTACGTCCGGCAGTTCCACACTGCTTTCACTTGCTTTGCTTCCGTCAATGTCGTCAATCTTTCTGTCAATATCCGCACTCAAGTCACCTGAACTGATGCCTCCTCCGGTTTTTATCTCTTTTATCCTGTCTCTCATTTCGCTTTCCGACATATCAGCGTCTATTAAGTCGTTCAGCTTTTCCATATCGTCGTTAAAATCTGCTTTTTGCCCGTAGTCTTCCTTTTTAAACATATTTGCGTATTTAGCCGCTTCCTCGCTTATCCCCTCGTGCGACATGTAATCCAAAGTCTGATTGTAGAAATGCTCACCGTTATTATCCGTTATGTATACATCCTTTGTAGTATTCAATTCCGTAAACTCCAGGGAACTCTCCGAAATGTTATCCTTGATAAGCCTTTTTATTATATCTTCGCTTCCTGCATCCTTTAAAAGATATATTCCGTACTTTTCAAATACTTCATTGTTAAATCCCGCAAATGTTCCCTCTAACGCCATTCTGCATGCCGCATTGAAAGAGAACTGTAATGATGTATAAATAACCGAATGGATAAGATTAAAAAGCAAACCCGAAACAACAATAAAAACAAGAGTTGCAAAAATCGTAATATGTGCTTTTAGTTTTATAACGGTAATTTTCATATTTAAACTTGATTAGCCTGATTTGACATCTTTGATAAAATTGTATTTACCACACTTGAAATTTGTTTTTTGAAAATAATTACAAGAGCAATGAGGACAACGGTAATCAAAATCACTTCCACAACTCCCATTCCGTCTTCTCTTTTCCAAACATTAATGAAATGTGATCTTATTCGCTCTTTTATGTAAAAAATTTTATTCGTTAAGGTTTCTTTTATTTTTCCAATCATAATGCCTCCTTAAATAAAATATGTTTATCAGCTACACGGAAAAAGAATCAAATGCGGGAACTATAACGATTACCATAACCGTAAACAGCATGGCAATCATGGGAACCACAAGCTTTGATCCTGCCTTTTCACCCCTTTCTTTTGCATTTGCGGCAGCCGTTTCCATACTCTCAGATGACAGCTGACGCAATTTCTTTTTCAGATCTCCCGTTCCTTTTTTTAAATATTCGGACAAATATGACCCTAATCTTTTATACTCATTAATCCCGCAATCATTACCCCACTTAATATAACTTTTTGCTTCTCCCATACCATTATTAATATTATTGAGGCACTTTTTCATTTGTTCATATGCGGCCCTCGGCTTCATATGTCCCCTTTTAATGTTGTTATCATACTCCCTTACTATATGTTCAAACGATGATATTATTGTCCCTCCGGCGTATATAAGCAGATACAGTTTTGTTGTAATGCTCGGATAATCCGCCGTAAGTTCATACTTTCTGTTTTTCTCATAATTTCTTTTATCCTGATATTCCTTTGCAATAAGAAAGGCGGATGCGGCAAACCCCAATATAACTATTAAAACAGGGGATTTTCCGTTTTGTTTATTTATATACTCAACATGTTTACCGTCTACGACACCCGGAAGATCTACTTTATCTTCGTTTGCCGCAGCCATGTCATTTTTTTGTATCTCATCCTGTATTCTCTTCTTATTGCTTAATTCTTCGTTCATAAGAGGGGAAACAACCTTTATATTATATGTTCCGGCAAGCTCTTCATCTCCGAGAGTCATAATACAATACAGCGTTACATTTACGCTTTCACCGTTATCAAATTCTTCATTATTAATATAGCCGTCGTATGTACAAATATCATAATTATCGGTTGACCATTCCAGTCTTGCACCCGTAGTTTTATCTTCCGTTATTAAATTTAATTTTTCTCTTACTTCATTTAAACTTTTATTATTTCCGAGTATTAATTCATTCATATTGTCAGACAGTTTTTTTAACTCTGACTTCGCTTCTTCGCCCGTATATTTTCTTTTTCCTATGTCTCCTTCAATGTCTATGATTTCTCCGCCTACATATGCTTCCAATTCATATTTTTCGGAAGAATCCTGCGGTCTGAGCAAAAAAGTTATTTTCTCCTTGCCCCCTCCCGAGTAAATAGTCAAAAACACAAATAATGCCGTTATTATGGCTGTAAATAACAATAACTTCTTTGTTTTTCCAGATATGCTCATTAGCTTCTATAACCGTATATCCACAATTTTCTCTGCCCTCACAAATGCGATAACATACACAAATGCACATATACTCATGATAATCACACCCTGTATGTTGCCGTAGAGAGAATTAATAAAATTACCGCTGCTTCTTAAATAGATAATCATCATAAACGGCATAAGACACATTATTCGCTCTTCAAATCTCTTACCGCTTATAATTATCCTTATCTCTCTTTCCACCTCGGATCTGTCATTGGATCTGTCAATAATTGTTTCGATAATTTCAATTAAATTCCCTCCGCTTACTTTTGCAATCATATAAATATCTCTGAATTCACTTATTTCTTCCATTCCCGTATTGTCCGCAAAATCATATAAAATATCATCTAATGTTTCATTTCTCAATAATCTTGCCCCGGATGAGTACCATATTTGCGCGGTTACGGATTTCGGATTAACCTCAATAAGCTTTTCTCCGGCATTTATATATGAATTCTCGTCCGATAATCC
Source organism: Howardella ureilytica (assembly GCF_054657495.1). Classification (NCBI taxonomy): domain Bacteria; kingdom Bacillati; phylum Bacillota; class Clostridia; order Eubacteriales; genus Howardella; species Howardella ureilytica. The sequence goes on from NZ_BAAHYP010000001.1 coordinate 235,084, forward strand.
TGTTTCAAGGGACAATAACATTAATTCCAAACCGTCCAGAAATATTTTTCTCTCCTTCTGTTTTCTTTTTTCGGTAATCTCCTTTTTTAATACATTGACCAGGTAAACCGTAAACGGTATAAATACAACACCGCTCCACCATACATCGTAAAATGTAATACCCAGCACAACCGACAATATACATCCGACAGAACAGATTATTATATGTTCATACGGTTTTATGCATTTTTTTGTGAAAATGTCATTCCTGAACATACTTAAGTTCACCCGACGTCTTCCCTCCTTCCGTTTCGATTTCCTCGAATTTATAAACCGGACTTAAAACTATCTGACCGTTGCATATACCGGATATCCGGCTTATCTCCATAACCTTCCTGCTTTTATCCTTTATTCGGCTGAGATGAACAATAATATCCAGAGCGGAAGCAATCTGTCCCCTTATAGCCTGAACAGGTATATCCATACCATATAAAACCATTGTCTCCAGCCTTGATATCATATCTTTCGCACTGTTTGCATGACCGGTTGACAGAGATCCGGCATGGCCCGTATTTAAAGCCTGCAACATGTCTATAGCCTCATCGCCTCTCACTTCGCCGACAATCAGCCTGTCCGGTCTCATTCTGAGAGCTGTTTTAATAAGCCTTCTTATGGTTATTTCTCCGTCTCCGGATGCATTGATTCCCTTTGTTTCAAGCCTTACCCAGTTTTTGATTCTGAAGAGATTTAATTCCGCGGAGTCCTCTATGGTCACAACTCTTTCATCCTCCGCTATATAATTCCCCAATATCCCCAACAGAGTTGTCTTTCCGGAGCCTGTTCCGCCGCTTATGAAAATATTTTTTTTACTTTTAACTGCAGTTATTAAATAATTTGCCGCTTCTTCGGATATAGTCCCGATCTTTATTAAATCCTCCATGGTCAGCGGATTATCGTAGAACCTTCTTATCGTAATTGAAGTTCCGTTTTTTGAAACGGGATACAGCACAACACATGCTCTGGATCCGTCATCCAATACGGTATCCAATATCGGATTTTTGGCATTTACGATTTTGTTTGATTTTGAAGCTATTCTGAGAGCCGTGTCATTCAATCTCTTTTCGTCTTCAAAATGAACATCGGATTGGTATATGCTGCCTGATTTTTCTATAAATATATTTTCGGTGCCGTTTACCATTATTTCCGTAATATCGTCATCACGAAGAAAAGATTCCAAAACATCCAACCCTCTTATAGAATCAAAAACTCTTTTACTTATATATTCCCTGTCATTAACCGAAATAATGTTATCTTTGGAAAACAGGTGAATTTCACGGCTTATTCTCTCCCTTATATACTCATCCGTACATTCGTCGTCTACATCTATATATTTGTAGATTCTGTTTCTTATATAACTTATTATCTCTTCTTTACTCATCCTCACATTCCGTCGGTAAACAAACCGTCTTTCTTATATATGAAGATCTGTCTGTCTTCTCTAAATATTCAAATAAAAGTGCCTGCCTGTTTCTCTCTTTTTCGTCAAAAATTATATATGTCCTGTCTGATATACCTATCATTTCCCAATATTTATATACCGTGCATCCGACATCTATTATCACTTCGCGATATCCCATGTTCCCGCCTATGTCTCTAACCAGCCTGCTTAAAGTTTCCGCGTCGGTTTCACATAAATCATCGGGACATGCTGTAGGCATTATTACATCAAATTCTCCGTAAGAATTGATAACCGATTGCAATTTATCCGTATATACAAATCCGTTTTCCCGATATATATACAGCGCATCGGAAATATCTGTATCCAGAGGAACCGACAGATCATTTCTCAACGGACTGAATTCATCCATATTGATATATAGAACCCGTCCCTTTGCACTTTCTGCCCGCGCAGTGTTCATTGAATATTCATTTCTCTCATGAACACCGCAAAAACCCATGATGCAAATAATCTCCGGAGTACTGTCGTCACTTTCGTCAGAAGTGCCGTCATCATTTTCCGTACCCTCTTCAAAAATTTCATATATTTTTCCGATTATGGTTGATACGGGATTATATACCGATAAAACATCACCGTTTACATGTGATTCATGTTCGTCTTTTCCCAATAAAAGTATATGTCCCTTATGAGAATTGATTATCTCCCGGAAAGCTTCGTCATCCGACGCAATCAGCAGTGACGGTTCACTGTTATCGGATAAATAAATATCCGAATCGGAAAATGATGAAATCTCATAATCATTACCCAAACAGGCACTTAATGCATTGGAAAAATTCATCAGATAATCGGTATCGCTTATCAAAATATTGATTTTCTCAGCCAACTGATACCTCCTTTTATGTATTCAATTGTTAAATATAAAAATTAAAAATGAAAATATACAGAAACGTATAATAGAATAATGTAATCGAAAATATGTTTGTATTATAGAACCGCAAACATTTATTGTCAATATTTTTATATAAAAACCTTTGTAAAACAGATAACATACTATGCTATAATACACTTAAATATGCAACATATTTAAAGGTATTGATATAACATATTAAAGGTATTGAACATGAACAATCTGCAACTTCTACAGCCATATATCAATACGCATGACAATATAATATTGGTTAACAATGAGGAAATTAAAAATCCGTACCATATAAGATGCTATGAGCTGTCTGCCACTACCAATAAAGCCATTAATCTTACATTTATAGCTTCTCCGTATGTAGACTGGCTTATATGCTACAATGACAGCACATTTTTTACGGGTGCTTCGGAATTCATAGGTGTAGGTCCGTCCACGGAACTTTTTTCCATGGATTTGCCCCATTATGATCATATATTCGGAATTCGCTTTGATGACGATTCCGTATTTATTGAAACCGACGCTCCGAATATACCCCACGCAAAACTTGTAGACAATATTTTCCATTATTTTCCTACAGGCAATTCCTATGAATACAACCTTATCAGCAACTTCAGGAAAGCCGAATCATTTTCGAGGAAATGTAAAATATTTCTGTCATACTTAAAGAACTCGAAGCGTTTGCTTGAGACCGGCTCATCCGGAAACGCAATAAAAAAAGCCATTAAAGCAGCTGATTACGATGAAACAGTTTCTAAAATAGCTTTGGATCTGGACTTTACGCCAAGATATATAAGCAGGTTATTCAAAGACAGTTTTGGATACTCACCTAAAGATTATATGAAATATCTGCGAATACAAGCTGTTTTAAGCGATATGCACGGCTCTCCTCACAAAACCAATATAGAGTTATCAAAAAAATATGGCTATAACGACCCTGCTCATTTTCTGAGAGAGTTCAGAGAATTTCTGGGTACTACTCCAAAAAATTATATTCAGCTTATGCATTTGAATGACAAAAACAAATGAAACAGGCTTTCTGACTTTTTTTAATGAACCCTGCTAAATTCTTTTTACATTTGTCAAAATACAGCCTTTTGGATATGTTTTTAAAATGTTTAAAGCATTTAATAGGGTTTTATTCCAATATAAAATCCGCTAATACATAATTACTTATATCGACTCCTCTGTCAGTCAATGCATATCCCTTATCCGTTCTTTTCATAAGTTCCAGATTTATATATTTATTCAATACGTCTCCGAATATCTCTTCAATGCATATATTAAATTCATTATTAAATGTATCCGAACATATTCCTTCTGTTTTCCTCAGACCGAGATACATAAATTCAGACATTTTATCCTTCTCACTTAATTCTTCAATACTGTCTTTATCTATCCATGACTGTTCCGAGAAAACCCCCGAATAATATTCCGTAAGTTCCGTATATCTGTTTATATCTCTTATATTAGCGAATCTGAAATCACGAACAAGTGACGATGCGCCTACCCCTATTCCGATATAGTTGTCTCTGTTCCAGTATCCCAGATTATGCTTACACTCTCTTGATTCAAGCGCATAATTTGATATTTCATAGTGAATATAACCGTTTTCGGACAGCAACTCATTTGTAAGATAATAAATCTCTCTTTCCGTGTCTTCATCAGGCAAGTGTTTCAATAAATCAGTTCTGTTAAAAAGAGGTGTTCCCTCCTCCACAATAAGGCTGTATGAAGAAATATGTTCAGGTCTTAAGCTTATTACCCGTTCCAATGTTTTTTTATATTTATCCGCAGTCTGAAACGGCAGAGACTGCATAATATCTATGTTGATATTGTCAAACCCCGTTTCCCTTGCCAAATCATAATTTTTCAGAAATTCTCCGAATGTATGTATTCTTCCGAGCATCTTTAATTCATCGTCGTCAGATGACTGTAATCCCATACTTAATCTGTTAATTCCGATATTTTTATATGCTGACAGCTTTTCTAAAGTCAATGTTCCGGGATTTGATTCTAATGTAATCTCTGCCTCTTTTTCCACTGAATAATATTGATAAACAGTGTCAAGTAACCTGCTTATCAATGCCGAGGAAACGGAGGAGGGTGTTCCTCCTCCTATAAATATACTCGTTATATTATCATTAATCATATTTTTACGATAATATAACTCTCTGCACATTGCGTCAGTCAGCTTTGAATGAACACTTTCATCGGCTTTGCCTGAGAGAAAATCGCAATAGATACATTTACTGTTGCAAAACGGTATATGTATATATATTTCACTCATTTACTTTTGCACCGCATGCAGGACATACATCTGCATTGTCTTTAATAACCGCATGGCATTCGGGGCACTCTTTTACATCCGTCGATTCCTCTATAAGGTTTCCGTCCTCATCTGCCTGTCCCGTTTCTTTACCGCATTTCGTACAAAACTTTGCATCTATCGGAATAATTTCTCCGCAGTGTTCACATCTCTTATTGCCGTCTTTTGCCGCTTTAACATCGCTTAAATGATCGTTTAATTCATCTATTTTCTGCTTAAGTTCCTTAACGGCGTCAACATTTTCCTTTAATTCTTCATCGGCTTCATCTCCGAATTTGTTAACATATGCCTCGCCGATTTTAGCATAGAGATCCTTTAATTCCTTCTCACTTTCCTTTATTTTATAATTTGTTGATGAGATATCGGTGTATTGCTTTGTTCTTTCAACCGCCTTGCCGCTTACGTCACCGATCTTCTTACCTATATTCTCTAAAAATCCCATACTTTTATCCTCCTAACGGTTAAATATATATTTATAACTTATATTATAGTTTAACGGCTTAACAATACTCAAATAAATAATTAATGAAAAGAATAAAATACAGCCGTGACAACACTCTCGATGCCGAATAACATGTATTAACCGAATAAGCATACGAAAAAACTCAGACCTTACGTACGATTTTACAAACGCATATTTTTACTGTATACTCCATGTTATATTTTTACTTAAATTTTTGATTAACTATAGCTTTTACCCACTTTTAGAGAAAGGATTATTTATTATGTTTATTACATGCTTGGACATGGAAGGTCCTCTCGTTCCGGAAATTTGGATCGAATTTGCAAAAGCGCGCGGAATTGATGAATTACTTGTAACTACCAGAGATGAACCGGACTACCATAAGCTTATGGATTACAGAATCGGTATTCTTAAAAAACATAATTTAAAGCTTAAGGATATTCAGGAGACAATTGCACAAATGAGCCCAAAAGAAGGAGCAAAAGAGTTCTTGGACGAACTTCGCTCTTTCTCTCAGGTTGTTGTCATTTCCGATACATTCCAGGAATTTGCGACTCCGCTTATGAAAAAATTGGACTATCCTATGCTTTTCTGCAATTCTCTTGAAGTTGACAAGGACGGAACAATTACGGGATTTGTTATGCGACTTCCGGGAGATGCCAAATTAACTACGGTTAAGGCTCTTCAGTCATTAGGCTACGAAACGGTTGCCGCAGGAGATTCATATAATGATATCGGTATGATCGGTCAGAGCAAAGCGGGATTTTTATTTAAAAGTACCGATGCAATAATCAAAGAACATCCGCATATTAAAGCATATGAAGAATATTCCGATCTCCTTGCCGCAATAAAGGAAGTTCAGGGTATCAAATAATCATAATTTAATAAGTCATCTAAAAAAAATCATCTTAGTCTCATATACGAGATTAAGATGATTTTTTAATTTAGGATCTGTTTGTTCTTCAGCTGTATTTCCGCACTTAAACGTAAATTACTTTATAATTCTTGCTCTGATAACTCCTTCAACCTCTTCAAGCTTTTCGATAAGAGCTTTATCCCCCGCAGAGTCAAGGTCAAGAATTGTATATGCATAATCATTTCTTGATTTATTTGTTAAATCGGAAATGTTAACGCCGGCTTCTCCGATAACAGATGTAATCTTGCTGAGAACCGTAGGTATGTTTTTATGACAAATCGTGATTCTTCCCTCTGCAGCGCATACGCCCATGTCACATGCAGGGTAATTTACGGAATTAACGATATTTCCGTTCTCAACAAAATCACGAATTTCATTAACAGCCATAATCGCACAGTTGTCTTCAGCTTCTTCGGTTGAAGCTCCCAAGTGAGGGAGAACAATGATATTGTCATTATTAACTACCGTAGGATTGGCAAAGTCCGTAACATATTTCTTAACTTTGCCCGCTTCGATTGCCTTAAGAAGCTCAGCTTCATCAACAAGAATATCTCTTGCACAGTTAATAATAACCGTGCCGTTCTTCATAAGCTCAAAAGCTTCCTTTCCTACCATTCCCTTTGTTGAATCAAGAGCAGGTACATGAATGGTAATAAAATCACATTCCCTGAATATGTCGTTAACATCGGAAATATGGTTTACCTTTCTTGAAATGGCCCATGCGGCGCTTACGGATAAGTATGGATCGTATCCGTAAACTTCCATTCCCAATTCAACAGCTGCATTGGCAACAAGTCTTCCTATTGCACCGAGTCCGATTACTCCGAGTTTCTTACCGTAAATCTCAGTACCCGCAAACTGCTTTTTAGCCTTTTCTGCAGTCTTTGCAATGTCAGGGTCTTCCGCATTTGCCTTTACCCACTCGTTGCCGCCGATGTAATCTCTGGAAGCCATAAGCATGGCTGCAATAACTTCTTCCTTTACGGCGTTGGCGTTGGCACCCGGTGTGTTAAATACCACAATGCCCTTTTCCGCATATTTATCAAGCGGGATGTTATTTACGCCCGCGCCGGCTCTTGCAACCGCAATTACGCCTTCGCCTAATTCCATATCATGCATCTTTGCGCTTCTTACAAGAATAGCGTTAGCTTCTTCCAAAGCCGCATCTTTATTGTAGCTGTCAGGAAGCAGGTCCAATCCGACACTTGAAATATTATTGAGGCAATGAATATTTATGCTCATTATGCATTCTCCTTTTCAAACTTATCCATGAATTCAACTAAAGCTTTAACTCCCTCAAGAGGCATTGCATTATAAATGGAAGCTCTCATTCCTCCTACGGTACGGTGTCCCTTAAGGTTAATGAGACCTGCTGCCTTACTTTCCGCAATAAACTTTGCATTAAGTTCATCACTGCCGGTAACAAAAGGTACATTCATAAGAGATCTTGAATTCTTTTCTACAGTTCCCTTGAATAACTTACTGTTATCCAGGAAGTCATAGAGAACCTTAGCCTTAATCTCGTTTCTCTCTTTCATTCCCTGAAGACCGCCGTTTCTCTTAATCCACTGGAATACCTTTCCGCAAATGTAGATATTGTAACATGGCGGAGTATTGTACATTGAGTTACTATCCGCATGAGTCTTATATTTAAGCATTGTAGGTGTTCCCGGAAGTGTATCTTCCGTAATAAGGTCTTCACGAATTGCGGCAATAACAACGCCTGCAGGTCCTACATTTTTCTGAGCTCCGCCGTAGAACATGGCATATTTCTCCACGTCCATAGGTTCTGATAAGAAACATGATGATACATCGGCAATTAAATTATGTCCCTTTGTATTTGGAAGTTCTTTAAATTTTGTACCGTAAATTGTATTGTTCTCGCAAATATATACATAATCGGCATCTTCCGGTATATCAAGATCAGAGCAATCCGGAATATATGAAAATGTCTTATCTTCCGAAGAAGCAACCGCAATTGCGTCACCGTAAATCTGTGCTTCTTTATATGCCTTCTTTGCCCACTGACCCGTGATAATATAAGCCGCTTTTTTATTCTTCATAAAGTTCATCGGAATCATTGCAAACTGTGTTGATGCTCCGCCCTGAAGGAATAAAACCTTATAGTTGTCGGGAAGTCCCAATAATTCCCTGAAGTCGGCTTCCGCGGTCTGAATAATTTCACCGTATTCCTTTGAACGATGGCTCATCTCCATTACGGATTCGCCTGTACCCCTGTAATCAAGCATTTCCGCTGCGGCTTCTTCCAATACTTCAACAGGAAGCATCCCCGGTCCGGCACTGAAATTAAAAACTCGTGACATATTTTCTCCTCCTATATAGTGATAATGTATACTAATATAATTATACTTTTATATTACTTCATTTTTGTTTTATATGCATTAATAATTATGGAATTACTTCCTGTTTTTAATATCGTTTTCGTCAAATGCATCCGCAATGTTACCGCCCGGCGAAACCATAGGATAAACCTTATCGTCGTTGTGAATTATACACTCTATCATTGCCGGTTCGTTAAGCTCTATTGCTTCTTTAAGCGCCTTTTCAAATTCCTCTATGGTTGTAACTCTGTATGCTTTCGCTCCGAGTCCTTCGGAAACCTTTACAAAGTCTGTCTTATCCTCAAGTGTTGTATTGGAATATCTCTTGTCATAGAAAAGAGTCTGCCATTGCCTTACCATTCCCAAAACATGGTTATTAATTACGATATCTATTACGGGAATATTATATCTCGATGCCGTGGCAAGCTCGTTCATGTTCATTCGGAAACATCCGTCACCGGCAACATTTACAACTATGTCGTCCGGTTTTCCCACCTTTGCTCCTATTGCTGCACCCAGTCCGTATCCCATGGTTCCGAGTCCGCCTGAAGTAAGGAACTTTCTTGGTTTTGTGAAATTATAGTACTGTGCCGCCCACATCTGATGCTGACCTACATCTGTTGTTACGATTGCATCTCCCTTTGTTATTTCATAGAGTTTTCTGATTATAAGCGGTCCGTTCAATCTTTCGGTAATAAGAGGAAGAGGGAATTTGTTCTTTATCCCGTTTATTTCTTCAATCCATGCTCCGTGATCCTGTTTAGGGAGTATTTTGTTGATTTTCTTCAATACTTCTTTGGCATCTCCGATAATGCTTGCAGCTGTATCAACATTTTTATTAATTTCGGCAGGATCAATGTCAATGTGAATAATTTTTGCATTTTTGGCAAATGTTCCCGCATTGCCCGTAACTCTGTCTGAGAATCGCGCTCCTATAACAACAAGGAGATCGCATCTTGAAACTCCGAGATTGGATGCCTTTGAACCATGCATTCCTATCATTCCCGTATAAAGTGAATTGTTGGAATCAAACGATCCCTTTCCCATAAGAGTTTCACATATCGGAGAATCCACCTTTTCAACAAATTCCTTAAGCTCGTCAGATGCATTTGAAACGGTAATTCCGCCGCCCACAACGATGAAAGGCTTTTTGGCTTCCTTAATGAGTTCTACGGCTGATACAACATCCGCTTCATTAATGTCTCCGCCTCTTTCAATAGGTAAAGGTTCCTTTTTCTCATACTCATAAAGCGCAGCCGTTACATCCTTTGTAACATCCACCAATACAGGTCCCGGTCTTCCGCTTGCGGCGATATTAAAGGCTCTTCTTACGGTATCCGCAAGATTTTTTATATCCTTTACGATGAAGTTGTGCTTTGTTATCGGCATTGTAACACCGGCTATGTCTATTTCCTGGAATGTGTCCTTGCCCAATGCGTTAACGGCAACATTACATGTAATTGCCACTATTGGAACCGAGTCCATATATGCGGTAGCTATTCCCGTAACAAGATTTGTTGCTCCCGGACCCGATGTTGCAAAGCAAACGCCTACTTTACCCGTTGCTCTTGCATATCCGTCTGCGGCGTGTGACGCACCCTGCTCGTGAGATGTCAGATAATGTGTTATCTCATCACTGTGCTTATATAATGCGTCATACAAATTAAGAGCCGTTCCGCCGGGATAACCGAAGACTGTATCCACGCCCTGTTCTTTCAAGCATTCTATAATTATGTCCGCACCAGTCAGTTGCATAATTTTACCTCCTCTTTTATTCATATGCAGATGTTAATAATCTGCTTTTATATGCATCAGTAACGCGTATCGTACTGTTATTATTTATTGTAACTGTTGTAACATGATGTGATTTTAGGAACTTCAAGTACCGCTCCTCTGTTGCCGGATGTAACCATTGCGGCATATCTTGCAAGATATCCCGTTGTAACTTTAGGTTCTCTAGGCTGCCACTTTGCTCTTCTTTCCGCCAACTCTTCATCGCTTACGCAAAGCTTTATGGAATGTCCCGGAATATCGATTTGAATTATATCCCCCTCTTCCACAAGAGCGATAGGTCCTCCCACGGCCGCTTCCGGTGAAACATGTCCGATTGAAGCGCCTCTTGATGCACCTGAAAATCTTCCGTCCGTAATAAGTGCTACGGAACTTCCGAGTCCCATACCCGCTATGGCTGATGTAGGTCTTAACATTTCTCTCATGCCGGGACCTCCCTTAGGACCTTCATAACGAATTACAACAACATCTCCCTCAACAATTTTTCCGCCGCTTATGGCTTCAATCGCATCCTCTTCGCAGTCAAATACTCTTGCGGGTCCCTCGTGAACAAGCATTTCATCCACCACCGCAGACTTCTTAACAACACTGCCGTCCGGAGCAAGATTGCCGCTTAAAACCGCAAGTCCACCGGTCTCTGAATATGGATTGGAGAAAGGTCTGATTACGCTCTCGTCTAAATTAACGGCATTTGCAATATTCTCTCCCACAGTCTTTCCCGTAACCGTCATACACTCTGTATTAATAAGACCGTGATCCGCAAGTTCCTTCATCACCGCATATATTCCGCCCGCTTCATTGAGATCTTCTATATATGTAGGTCCCGCAGGTGCAAGATGGCAAAGATTAGGAACTTTATCGCTGATTTCATTGGCAAATTTAATATCAAAATCAAAACCTATTTCATGAGCGATTGCAGGAATATGAAGCATACTGTTTGTTGAACATCCGAGTGCCATGTCCATGGCAAGAGCGTTGAGTATGGCGTCCTTTGTCATAATGTCTCTCGGTCTGATGTTTTTTTCAAGTAAGTTCATCACGGCCATACCTGCATGCTTCGCAAGTTTAAGTCTTTCGGAGTAAACAGCCGGAATTGTACCGTTTCCGCGAAGACCCATACCGAGAACTTCCGTAAGACAGTTCATTGAATTGGCTGTATACATTCCTGAACATGATCCGCATGTAGGACATGCATTGTTCTCATATTCCTTAACATCGCTTTCTGTCATCTTGCCGGCTTCATATGAACCTACCGCCTCAAACATTGATGAAAGACTTCTCTTTCTTCCCTTTACTCTTCCGGCTAACATAGGACCGCCGCTTACAACTACCGTCGGTATATTAACTCTTGCCGCAGCCATAAGCATACCCGGAACAGTCTTATCACAGTTAGGAATCATTACAAGAGCATCAAACTGATGCGCGATTGCCATTGCTTCAATTGAATCCGCAATCAAATCCCTTGTTACAAGTGAATACTTCATTCCGATATGACCCATGGCAATTCCGTCGCATACGGCTATGGCAGGAAATTCAAGAGGTGTTCCGCCTGCCATTGCAACGCCCATCTTAACGGCTTGAGTTATTTTATCAAGATTCGTATGTCCCGGAACAACCTCGTTATATCCGTTTACGATACCGACAACAGGTCTGTTCATTTCCTCAGCCGTAAGTCCCAATGCGTTAAGAAGTGAGCGCTGAGGCGCTCTGTCTATACCCTGTGTTATGTTTTTGCTGTGATCTTTCATAGCGCACCCCCTTATAATATTTCTTATGTCAAATTCTCTCTGCCACTCTGTCTCCCATTTCCGTTGTTGAGCAAAGTGTCATTCCTTCTTTATATATGTCTCCTGTTCTGAATCCTTCTTTCAAAACACTTTCAACAGCGGCTTCAATGGCCTTTGCTTCTTCCTCAAGGTCAAATGTATATCTGAGCATAAGAGCCGCCGAAAGAATCGTTGCAAGAGGATTGGCTTTATTAAGACCCGCAATATCCGGAGCGGATCCGTGGCTTGGTTCATACAGTCCGAATTTATCGGCTCTGAGAGAAGCGCTTGACAACATTCCGATGGATCCTGCCACCATACTCGCCTCATCCGATAAAATATCTCCGAACATATTCTCCGTAAGCATAACGTCAAATTGAGACGGATCTCTTACAAGCTGCATTGCCGCATTATCAACAAGCATATGTTTCAATTCAACATCCGGATAATCCTTTGCAACTTCTTCAACCACCGCTCTCCATAATCTTGAAGAGTCAAGAACGTTGGCTTTATCCACGCTTGTAACCGTATTTCTTCTTTTTCTTGCAATATCAAATGCTTTAACGGCTATTCTTCTTATTTCTTCCTCATTGTATACAAGAGAATCCGTAGCTGTTCTGAGACCGTTTACGACCTCCGTCTTTCTGTCTCCGAAGTAAAGACCGCCGGTTAACTCTCTCATAATAACCATATCAATACCCTTACTGCTTATGGATTCCTTAAGAGGACATGCACCGGCAAGCTCTCTGTATAAATATGCCGGGCGCACATTTGCAAATAATCCGAGTTCTTTTCTTATCTTAAGAAGCGCCGCTTCAGGTCTTAAATTAGGAGCAATATCATACCATCTTGAATTGCCCACATCTCCGCCTACGGCACCGAGAAGTACCGCGTCGGAGTTTCCGGCAATTTCGAGAGCTTCATCCGTAAGAGGCACTCCGTGAACATCGATGGAACATCCTCCCATTAGGATCTCCTTATATGAAAATGTATGCCCGTACTTTTCAGCCGTTTTATTAAGTACTTTAACAGCCTCCGCAACTATTTCCGGACCGATTCCATCTCCTGCTATCAGTGTTATATTACCGTTCATTTCTGCCTCCCGATTTCAATATTCAGAACGATTTTGTATATTTCGGTGAAAAATATAGTCTGTTCTGTATTTTATATTTGATATATAAGTCTTTTTTTAACATTTACTTAAGTTATGTACATAAAATAAGGAAATTACTTATATATGTTAAAATAATACCTTTAATCATAATATATTTAATTGTCCTTTTCAACATACAAAAATCAGTATACAAAAAGATCACGGCAATCGGTTAAACTGTGCTGACCTTAATATTTCGGTTGTCATTTCGACTTCCGATAATATACACAATTAACCAACAGCCATGATCTGAGTGGTTTGAATATTTAATTATTTGTCGTCCTTGTTAGGCTTATCTCCGACAAATGTTGTCTGCTGAGTTTCGGCAGGCTCAATCTGATCGATTGCGTCCTTTTTCATAGAGATACGACAGTTTCTGTTATTACCGAATTCAACAACTACAGTATCATCGATAATATCAACAATTTTTCCGTAGAAACCGCTGCTTGTAAGCACAAAGTCTCCCGGTTTCATATTAGACATGAGCGCTTCTCTCTCTTTTCTGCGCTTTCTTCCCGGTCTGATAGCCGCAAAATATCCGAATAATACCAATGCGCCGATATATATTACGAATATAATTATCATGTTGCCGTCCATAACTAACCTCCATAACGAGCAAATTTACAATTTATAAAAGTATATACTAAATGCACATATATGTCTATAAAATAGTAAATTACCTGTTTTCTCCGCTTTTCAGCATTTCTATTCGTTCTTTTTTAAATGCGGAATATCTGTGCCCGTCTATTGCATCTCTTATATCTTCCATAAGATGATTATAAAAATACAGATTATGCATTACGCACAGTCTCAGTCCCAGCATTTCTCCGGCCTTCAGCAAATGTCTTATATACGCCTTTGAATAATTTCTGCATGCTTCACACCCGCACCCCTCTTCAATAGGCGACATATCTTTTTCATGCTTTTTATTGAGCATGTTTATTTTACCGAACTTTGTATATACATGACCGTGTCGCCCGTTTCTGGAAGGATATACGCAGTCAAAGAAATCAACACCTCTGTCTACCGCCTCAAGCAGATTCTCAGGAGTGCCTACTCCCATAAGATATGTGGGTTTATTCTTCGGAAGATACGGAACGGTCTCATCCAAAACATTGTACATTTCCTCATGGCTTTCCCCGACGGCAAGTCCTCCCAAGGCGTATCCGGGAAGATCCAGATCAGATATAACTTTTGCATGTTCTATTCGTATATCCGTGTATATTCCGCCCTGATTAATCCCGAATAAGAGCTGATGCTTATTAATGGTATCATCAAGTGAATTTAATCTGTTTATTTCATCTCTGCTTCGCACAAGCCATCTTGTTGTTCTGTCAACCGAACGCTGCATATAGTCCCTTTCAGCTTTTGCCGGTGCACATTCATCAAATGCCATTGCAATCGTGGATGCAAGATTTGACTGAATCTGCATACTTTCTTCCGGTCCTATAAATATTTTTCTTCCGTCTATGTGAGAAGCAAATTTCACACCTTCTTCAGATATGTTTCTCAGCTTGGAAAGTGAATATACCTGAAATCCGCCTGAATCAGTCAGTATGGGTCTGTCCCAATTCATGAACCTGTGCAGTCCTCCGAGCTCTTTTATGAGCTTATCTCCTGTCCTAACATGTAAATGATATGTATTTGCAAGAGCAACCTGAGTATCTATTTCCTTCAAATCAACCGTGGATACGGCTCCTTTGATTGCCGCAACCGTAGCCACATTCATGAAAAGCGGTGTATGAACTTCACCGTGAACAGTGGTAAATTTCGCATGTTTCGCCATATTGTCGGTATTTATTATTTCATAATTATAATCTTTCATAAAACTCCTTTATAAAGCTGATTCTGCTTCTCATACCGTCCATAATTTCATCCACGATTGCAAGTTTTGCCATGGACTCTACAACAACTACCGCTCTTGGAACAATCAACGGATCGTGTCTTCCGTGAATTTCTATTTCCGTTTCATTACCGGAATTGTCCACGGTCTGCTGAGCTCTCGCAACAGACGGCGTAGGTTTAAATGCCGCTCTGAATATTATTTGGCTGCCGTCTGATATTCCGCCGAGTATGCCTCCCGAATGATTGGTTCTCTTTGTTATTCTGCCGTTATCCGAAATAAATTCATCATTATTTTCGGAGCCTCTTGCCTTTGCAACCTTAAATCCGTCACCGATTTCAAAGCCTTTAACGGCTCCTATGGAGAATATCGCCTTTGCCAGATTTGCATCCAGTTTATCGAATACGGGTTCTCCGAACCCCGCCTTTATGCCGTCCACGGTACATTCTATTATTCCGCCGGATGAATCTTTTTCGGACATTAACTTTCTTATATATTCACCGGCCTTTTCACTTGCCGCTCTGTCAGGCATACAGAGTGCCGAATTGCCCGCAAATTCCAAATCAAAATTATCATAATCTATTTCTATATTACCTATTTGCTTTGTATACGCCGTTACGCTTATCCCAAGCCGGTCGAGTATGAGACCCGCCACGGCTCCCGCCGCAACCCTGCCTATGGTTTCTCTTCCCGAAGATCTTCCTCCGCCTCTGTAATCCCTGATTCCTACGCCGTACTTTGAATCAAACGAAAAATCCGCATGCCCCGGTCTGTATACGTCTTTTATGTTACTGTAATCTTTTGAATGCTGATCCTCGTTATTAATCATCATAAGTATGGGAGAACCTGTGGTAACGCCCTCGAACACTCCCGAAAGAATCTGTACCCTGTCATTTTCATTGCGCTTGGTTACAAATTCACTTGTACCCGGCTTTCTTCTGTCAAGCTGTTTCTGAATAGTGTCTTCATCCAATTTCAGCCCTGCTGGACACCCGTCAACGCATACGCCTACAGCTTTTCCGTGTGATTCGCCCCACGTTGAAGCCGTAAAATTTTTACCGAATATTGATCCCGACATTTTATCTCCTTTAATTCCTCTGGATATAGGTAATAATTATAACTGATTTTATTTAATCACTATATTTACTATAAGTTTAGTATGTGTTATCATCTCACATAATATACTAAATGATTATAAAGTTATGTTATAAAAATATCTACTCAAATATATTTTTGGATATTAATTAATACAGCGGATAAACACTTAAACTGTATTATTTATTTGTATAAATTACGGAAAGGAAAAACATGAAAACAGTTCTTTGCTTCGGAGACTCCAACACATTCGGATATATCCCCGGCGGACTCGGCAGATTTTCCGAGTCGGAAAGATATACCGGTATTCTGTCAACTCTGTTGGGGTCTGAATACAATGTCGTTGAAGACGGAGTTGTCGGAAGAACGACAATGTTTGAAGATCCTCTCAGAACCGGAAAATGCGGTATAAAAGACATAAAGAAAAGCGTGCTGGCCGCAAATCCCGACATATTTGTAGTTGCCCTCGGGACAAATGATGTAAAAAAAGTATTCAATAACAGTGAATCATCCATCTGCTCCGGGGTGGAAAGCATAATAAAAACCGTTCTCTCCGTTAAGCCGGATACCGAGATAATTGTTATGGCTCCCGCACCTATATCATCGAATGCACTGACAAAAAGCGACGACTACAATTTACATTCTTTGGAAGTATCGAAAAAACTGCACAAGAAGTTGGAAAAGTACTCAAAAGAACACAATTACAAGTATTTAAATATAGGTTCATTTGCAAGCGTATCTCCCGAAGACGGCGAACACCTGGCGGCAGAATCACACAAAATAACGGCGGAAAAGCTGTATGATGTTATAAAAAACATATAATCAATAATATTGAATCATTGCAATATCCGTTTTATACGGTTATTGCATAAAATAAAATTATAGTATAATATTCATATAGTATATGTATGAATTGATTTTATATCGTATTAAGGTTACCTTCATCTGTTTTATAAGTATAAGGAGGATTAAATGAAAATATCCACGAAGGGACGATATTCTCTTGAATTTTTATTGGATTTGGCAAGACACGACAATAACGGCCCCATATCATTAAGCGATATTGCGGAGAGAAAGAATATTTCCAAAAAATATCTCGAGCAAATAATTCCAGTTCTCAATAAATCCGGCTTCTTAACCACCGTAAGAGGAGCTCACGGCGGTTATAAACTGGCAAAGGATCCAAAAGATATTACCATATCCGATATATGGTTCGTAACGGAAAATATCTTTTCCAAAGACGCAAACGGCGAAAGTGAAGACAATCCCACATTTAAGTTTATTCTTGACGGTTTGGACGATAAGATAAGACAATATCTGAATACCATTACGCTTCAGGATGTCCTGGAAAAAGAAAATAATTATTATACCGATAATTATATAATATGATTCCGCAAAAAAAGTCATTGTTCAGACATTGACGCATTGAAACTGTCGTCATATCCGTACAATGACTTTTTATTCTGTTATATATGCTTCCAGCCTGTCATTTGCACGCTTCAATTCTTCCGTTTCGGCTGATATATTTCCCGAATCCATGTTTTTGCCGAATTTAAATTTTGAATTCAACGAGCTGACGGCTTTTATTTCCTGTTTGATAAGCCTTTTTGTGTCTTTGCTTATTTCTTTTCTGTGTTCCGCCACCATTGTCTTTGCTTTATTAATCAGTGAAGATGCCCGGTTTTTCTCCTTATACAGATTAACTTTATCATCATCGCCGTTTTCATACATCTTGGCGTTCCAAATCGCCTTCTGTATCTCATCTTCCGAAAGATTTGACGACGATGTAATTGTTATGGACTGTTCTTTTCCGGTTCCGAGATCTCTTGCCGATACATTTACAATTCCGTTTACGTCAATATCGAATGTAACCTCTATCTGCGGTACACCGGCCAGCGCCCGCTTTATATTCCCGATAATCTGAAATTCCCCAAAAGTCTGTTATCCTTCGTAAATCTTCTTTCTCCCTGAAACACCTTTATGTCAACTGAAGTCTGAAAATTAGACGCTGTTGTAAAAATTTGGGAGTGTCTTATGGGAATGGTTGTATTTCTCGGTATCAGTACATTAGAAATCTTACCTACGGTTTCTATTGAAAGAGATAAAGGGGTGACATCCATAAGAACAAGTCCGTCGGCGTTAGAGCCGGTTGCAATTTGACCTGTCAGCTTACTTGCCTGAATGGCAGCTCCGTATGCAACGCATTCATCGGGATTAACATTCCTTGAAGGCTCTATTCCCAATATATCCCTCAATTTCTCCTGTACAGCCGGTATTCGTGTTGACCCGCCTACCAAAAGGACTTTTGAAATCTCATCTTTTTTAACGCCCGAATCCGATAATGCATTGTTAACCGGAATCTCTATCCTGTCTATCAGGTCGCTGATTATTCTGTTAAATTCTTCCCTTGTCAAAGTCATTTCGAAGTTAATCACTTCATCTTTTGCTTTTGCCAGGTAGGGCAATGTAATTTTTGTGCATTGAGAACTTGACAGCTCTTTCTTTGCGCGCTCAGCTTCTTCGTGTATTCTGCACATTACCGCAGGATCTTTTGAAACATTTATACCGTATAAACTCTTTATCTCTTTGCAGATTCTCTGAACAATTCTCTCATCAAAATCATCGCCTCCGAGGAAATTGTCACCGGATGTGGATAAGACGTCTATTACACCGTCCGCGATTTCAATTAGAGATATGTCAAATGTTCCTCCTCCGAGATCGAAAACAAGTATTTTTTGCTCTTTTGCATTATCCAGACCATATGCAAGGGCCGCCGACGTAGGCTCATTGATTATTCTCAGCACATTCAGCCCGGCTATTCTTCCCGCATCTTTCGTAGCCTGTCTCTGAGCGTCGTCAAAATATGCAGGAACGGTAATAACGGCGTCCGTTACTTCCTCGCCCAGATATTCTTCCGCATCCACCTTCAGTTTTTTTAAAATCAGAGCGGAAACTTCCTGCGGAGAATATTCATGACCGTCTATTTTCAGTCTGAAATTACTTCCCATCTGCCTTTTTATTGAAAAACATGTTCTTTTCGGATTGACGGCGGCCTGTCTTTTCGCAGGATTACCTATCTGATATGTTCCGTCCGGCATAAATGAAACAACCGACGGGGTTGTTCTGTAACCTTCTTTATTGGCGATAACTTTAGGCGTATCTCCATCCAATATTGCCACACAACTGTTTGTTGTGCCTAAATCAATCCCAATAGCTCTTCCCATATACACACCAAGTTTCCGATTGAATATATCGTCTGAACAACGATACATCCAATACCATAATTTATGCTATTTGTATATAAATATGCATAATCCCTTAATTCATATTTTCACATTATATCATAATTAACTTTTATATGCGACTTTACCGGTTCTGTTTATCAATTTCTTAATACACGTTACCTAAACGGCAGCAGAAAACATAAAACAGACCTCCGCTCTCCTTTATTCGGAGAACAGAGGTCTGCTGTTTTTATCGTTACATTTCGGGTTTATGATAAATCATAATTTGAAACATAATTATTGTACAGATAAGTATCTGTTATCAAAATACCTTGAAATGCAAAGACAATCCATAATTAAAGCTCGCTTAATTTCTTAAGGTATTCATACTTGGCTTTAGCATCTTCAGCTGCGTTAGTAAATAACTTGGCAGCTCTTTCAGGATCCTTCTTCTCAAGGTTGATATATCTTGTCTCTCCCATAAGGAATTCCTTGTAATCCTTGCTAGGAGCCTTGCTGTCAACAACAAGCGGATTCTCACCGTTCTTAGCTCTTCTTGGATCGTATCTGAAGAGGTTCCAGTAACCTGACTGTACCGCTGCCTTTTCTTCTTCCATGATCCATCCCATACCCTTACGGATACCGTGAGCGATACATGGAGCATAACCGATTATAATAGACGGACCGTTGTAGCTTTCAGCTTCTCTGATGGCCTTTAAGCACTGATTCATATCGGCACCCATGGCAACCTGAGCTACATAAATATATCCGTAAGACATACAGATTGATGCCAGATCTTTCTTCTTAACATCCTTACCCGCTGCAGTAAACTGAGCGATAGAACCTTCAGGAGAAGCCTTTGATGACTGACCGCCTGTATTTGAATAAACTTCCGTATCAAATACAAACATATTTACATCCTGGTTAGCGGCAAGGACATGATCCACACCGCCGTATCCGATATCGTATGCCCATCCGTCACCACCGAAGATCCAGTGTGACTTCTTGGACATGAAGTTCTTATCCTTGAGAACTTCCTTAGCGAGAGGATCGTCGCACTTCTCAAGAAGCGGAATAAGTTCCTCTGTTGCCTTTGCACTTAAGTTAGTGTCATTTAATGTACCAAGGTATTCCGTGATTGCTTTCTTAAGCTCTTCATCGGATGTTGTATCGTTGAGTTCCTCAAGCTTTCTTACTATACCGCTCTTAATAGCATCCTGAGCAAGCTTCATTCCGTATCCGAACTCCGCATTGTCCTCAAACAGAGAGTTAGCCCAAGCCGGACCTCTTCCGTTTACGTCTGTGTTATAAGGCGTTGAAGGTGTTGAACTTGCCCAGATTGATGTACATCCGGTGGCATTTGCGATAATCATCTTATCACCGTAGAGCTGAGTGATAAGCTTGGCATAAGGTGTTTCACCACAACCTGCGCACGCACCCGAGAATTCAAGATATGGATGTGCAAACTGTGAACCCTTAACCGTTGTCTTGGCAAACTTCTCGTATACCTCTTCCTTTTCAGGTAAAGTAACGGCATAGTCGAAGAATGCCTGCTTGTCCTGGTTCTCCTCGTATGACTTCATTGTAAGAACATCTGACTTTTTGTTTCCCGGACACTGTGTTGAACACAAATCACATCCCGTACAGTCGTCTACCGATACAACTATTGAGTAGTAATATCCAGGCATACCCGTCATTGGTGAATACTGCATTCCCTCAGGTGCGTTCTTAGCTTCTTCCTCTGTCATTACAACAGGACGGATAACGGCATGAGGACATACAAATGCACACTGGTTACACTGGATACATTTCTCAGGCTTCCATACAGGAACGTCTACCGCGATACCACGCTTCTCATAAGCGGCCGTACCCTGTGGCATTTCACCGTCGGCATATTGCTTAAAGTCTGAAACGGTAAGTGTATCTCCCTTACATGCATTTACCTTCTTCTGGATGTTGTTAACATAATCAAGAACCTTTTGATCGCCGACTGTTGCGGTCTTTGAGAAATCTTCATCAGGACAGTTCTTCCAATCTTCAGGAATCTCAACCTTAACGATTGCTTCAGCACCTGCATCAATAGCCTTATAGTTCATCTGAACTACGTCATCACCCTTCTTGGCATATGAGGCAAGAGCCTTTTCCTTCATGTACTTAATTGCTTCGTCACTAGGAATAATATTGGCAAGTTTGAAGAATGCCGACTGAAGAACCGTATTGATTCTCTTACCGAGACCGATTTCCCTTCCGATTTTGATACCGTCGATCATGTAGAAGTTGATATTGTGTTCAGCCATATATCTCTTAACCTGACCCGGAAGGTGGTCGGCGATATTCTCAGGTGTCCACTCAGAGTTAAGAAGGAATGTACCTCCGTCCTTAAGATCCTGAACCATGTCATACTTTCTTACATAAGAAGGTGAGTGACATGCAACGAAGTCTGCCTTTTCCACAAGGTATGTTGACTTAATCGGAGTATTACCGAATCTAAGGTGAGAAATTGTAACACCGCCGGACTTCTTGGAATCATAATCAAAATACGCCTGAGCGTACATAGGTGTATGATCACCGATAATCTTTATGGAGTTCTTGTTGGCACCTACGGTACCGTCGGCGCCGAGGCCCCAGAACTTACATGATGTCGTTCCTGCGGGAGCGGTATCTACATGCTCGCCTCTTTCAAGAGACTTCATTGTAAGGTCATCAACGATACCTACGGTATAATCGTATTTATCTTCGTTATTGAAAATTGCAATGATATCCATAGGTGTTGTGTTCTTACCTGCAAGGCCGTATCTTCCGTTAAGAATCTTAACTCCCGCCAATTCGCTCTTGCTTAATGCCGCTACAACATCAAGATAAAGAGGTTCGCCTACAGAACCGGCCTCCTTTGTTCTGTCAATAACATTGATTGTCTTAACAGTCTTAGGTATAACTGAAATTAAATGCTTTGCTGAGAAAGGTCTGTATAAACGAACCTTAACGGCTCCGACCTTCTCGCCCTTTGAAACAAGATATTCAACTGTCTCATCTATTGTTTCACATACAGAACCCATGGCGATGATAATTCTCTCCGCATCAGGGGCACCGATGTAGTTGAAAGGCTTATAATCCGTACCAATCTTGGCATTAACCTTGTTCATGTACTTTTCAACAACATCCGGAACAGCATCGTAATATGGATTACATGCCTCTCTTGCCTGGAAGTATGTGTCAGGATTCTGAGCAGAGCCGTGAAGAGTAGGACTCTCAGGAAGAAGAGCTCTCTTTCTGAACGCCTCAACCGCATCCATGTTAACCATTTCCTTAAGGTCGTCATAATCCCATACTTCAATTTTCTGAAGTTCGTGAGATGTTCTGAAACCGTCGAAGAAATGAAGGAAAGGAACTCTTCCGTCAATTGCGGAAAGGTGAGCAACCGCTCCCAAGTCCATGGCTTCCTGTACACTGCTGCTGCAGAGCATTGCGAAACCTGTCTGACGACATGCATAAACATCCTGGTGATCTCCGAAAATCGAAAGGGCGTGCGTAGCAAGCGCTCTTGCCGAAACGTCAATAACGCCCGGAAGGAGCTCGCCGGCAACTTTGAACATATTAGGAATCATAAGGAGAAGTCCCTGTGAAGCCGTATATGTTGTTGTAAGAGCACCGCCGAGAAGTGAGCCGTGGAATGCGCCTGCCGCGCCTCCCTCGTGCTCAAGTTCCACTAATTTAACGGGATTGCCGAAAATATTCTTTCTTCCCTGAGTTGCCCAAACATCCGTAAGGTCAGCCATAGGGGAAGAAGGAGTAATAGGATAGATAGTGGCAACTTCGGTAAACGCATAAGATACGTGAGCCGCTGCCGTATTACCATCCATAGTTTTCATTTGTCTTGCCATAAAACCCCAACCTCTCTATAATTAATCATAAAATTTAGAATTATGTTTCTTATTTTATACAATTTTATAATTAAAGTAAAGGACACAAATGACTAAACTTTGATAACAGTAAAAATAAAAAGGTTTATTATCACAATTTATTTATTAAAATATATACACATTCGTATTATTGTATATGCCTTAAATGTTTTGATAATACACAATATACAGCCGCGTAATTATTCCGTTTCTGTTTTATCTGACGGATATAAATTGGGGAGAATAATATGAGAATATGGTTTAAAGCATTCGACGATAACAATCACATGGTAAATGACATTGTGATAGAAGATAATTCCGACAGCGGAGAAAAAAGCAGAACCACAAAGATTTTCGAAGCCGTAACGGCCGCATGTCACAAATTCGATCTGTCTGAGCCCATATGGTTTGACAGCAATATAAGAGAATTCAAAACTCATTCGAAAACCAGATTTTACGGAGATAATTTTATGGACGAAACAGATTTTCTGTTCCTTGAAATACATGTTATCGAAGAAGATTAAACATGTGAACTACTCCGACTTATAGAAGTCGGAGCTTCTTGCTTCAACCACTACTGCTTGGCTAATACA